>CAZSEG010000127.1:0-9356 GCA_964605875.1 uncultured Chitinophagaceae bacterium | reverse complement strand
GGCTGAAATAGTGCATACCGATTATCTGCTCGGGGCGGGCAGCTTTTTCGGCAATGGAAGTGATGGGCAAAGCAGATGTATTGCTTGCAAAAATTGCATCCGGTTTTGTTGCGGCTTCCACATCGGCAACGATCCGTTGTTTTAGTTTCACTTCTTCAAATACCGCTTCTATCACAACTTCCGCTTTATCAAAACCACTGTAATCTAATTTTGAATGAACGCGGTTGATGAGTTCCTGCGCTTCGGGTTCGGTCATGGTTTTGCGTGAAATTTTTTGCGCATAGCTTTTCCATATTCCTTGCTTTGCCGAAGCAATAGTTTCTTCCTTTATATCTTTCAATAAAACTTCCATGCCATCGGCAATGCTCACTTCGGCAATGCCCGCGCCCATAAAACCTGCGCCAACCATACCCAAAGTTTTCACTTCGCGCACCAATTCTTTCGGATAAGGATTTTTCTTTTTATCCGTCATGGCAAAGAAAATATTGATAAGCTGACGGCTGACTTCCGTCAAAATCAACTCCTCAAACTTCACCGCTTCGGCATCCAAACCTTTCTGCATACCGCCTTCCATGCCTGCTTCCACACATTCCAGAATTTTGAATGGCGCAGGATAATTGCCTAAGGTTTTACCCATCACCATTGCTTTTGCCTTCTTGTAAATAATGCCGCGCGTGATGGAATTACTCTCTAATAACTTTTCTGTAAAAGTTCTTTTATCGGTGCGCACAATCGGCTTTTTCGTTAGTTCCAATGCGAAATCAATTGCGCCCTGCAACAGGCTTTCTTTGGTTGTAAGCCTGTCCACCAAATTCATTTTCACTGCTTTGGAAGCATAGATTTTTTTGCCCGTCAAAAGCATATCCAACGAACGCTGAATACCGATTAAACGCGGCAAACGCTGTGTGCCACCGCCACCCGGCAACAAGCCGAGCATAATTTCGGGCAATGCTAAATGTGTGCTGCGGTGGTCGCTGGCAATACGCGCATGACAAGCCAAAGCAATCTCAGTTCCCGCGCCCAAGCAAGCTCCGTGAATGGCTGCAACAACAGGTTTTTCAGAAGCCGCCAAACCGTTCAAAGCAACGTGTCCCCTGCGTGTGAAAGGTTCAAAATCGCCTTTCTTTTTCACCTTTTTGAACATATCAATATCCGCTCCGGCAATGAAATCTTTCTTCTTTGAAATCAACACGCAGGCTTTCACTTCCGCATCATTATTCAGTTGCTTAAAGATGCCGTCAAACGCTTCAATCACATCTAAAGAAACTTTATTGATGGGCGAATCGGTTTGGTCTAACCAAATAACCGCAACACCGTTGCGTTTTTCTATTGTTGCAAAACTCATTTTGTAAATATTTTGAAGGTGGCGAAGATGAAAAAAATAGGACTAATGAACATTTTTATTAGTTGGAGTTTTCTTATTGTTTCAGGCAAAAGGAAATAGTTGTCTGTTGCTGAAATTTTCATCTTTGCGCTTATGGAAAATTTTATTGAGGAATTGAAGTGGCGCGGCTTGTTGCAGGATATGATACCCGGCACGGAGGAACTTTTGAGCAAAGAACAAGTGAAAGGCTACATTGGTTTTGACCCTACTGCCGATTCGTTGGGCGTGGGCAACATGGT
This sequence comes from uncultured Chitinophagaceae bacterium, assembly GCA_964605875.1. Lineage (GTDB taxonomy): Bacteria > Bacteroidota > Bacteroidia > Chitinophagales > LD1 > UBA7692. The sequence continues at coordinate 7,733 of CAZSEG010000127.1, read as the reverse complement.
GCAGATTATGACTTTGATGCGTTTTCAACTTTGCGGGCATCAGCCGGTTGCGTTGGTGGGCGGTGCAACAGGAATGGTGGGCGACCCGAGCGGCAAAAGCGATGAACGCAATTTTCTTTCGGAAGAAACGCTGAGATACAATCTTGAATGTCAGAAAAAGCAGCTTGAAAAGTTCCTTAATTTCACCGGCAGCAACGCGGCAATTATTGTAAACAACTACGATTGGTTCAAGGATTTTACTTTTCTTGATTTCATTCGTGATGTAGGTAAATACATTACCGTGAACTACATGATGGCGAAAGACAGTGTGCAAAATCGCCTCGAAAACGGGATGAGCTTTACGGAGTTTTCGTACCAGTTGGTGCAGGGCTACGACTTTTTTCATCTATGGAAAAATCATGGCGTGAAATTGCAGATGGGCGGCAGCGACCAATGGGGAAATATTGTTACGGGAACTGAATTGATTCGCAAAAAAGCAGGCGGTGAAGCCTTCGCGCTCACCACGCAATTACTGAAAAAAGCAGATGGCAGCAAGTTCGGCAAAAGCGAATCGGGGAACATTTGGTTAGATGCCAAAAAAACTTCGCCTTACAAATTTTACCAGTTTTTTTTGAACGTTGCCGATGCCGATGCGCCAACTTTGATTCGTATTTTTTCTTTAAAAAACAAGGCGGAAATTGAAGCATTGGAAGCGCAACATTCCGCAGAGCCTCACCTGCGTATTTTGCAACGCGCCATTGCCGATGAAGTAACGGAGCGTGTACACAGTGCCGAAGATTTGCAGCGCGCAAAAGAGGCTTCGGAAATTTTGTTCGGCAAAAGCACCACCGAAGCCTTGAAAAATCTTAGCGAAGCGGAGATTCTGGATGTGTTTGAAGGCGTTCCTTCATTTAATATTTCCAAAGATGCCGTAAGCGAAAACGACATGATTACGCTGTTGGGCGAAACGGCAAAAGTGTTTCCGTCAAAGAGCGAAGCGCGAAGAAGTTTGCAGGAAAATGCCGTTGCCATCAACAAAGAAAAAGTAACGTTGGAAACAAAACTTTCGCCCGGTAATTTGCTGAAAGGAAAATACCTTGTGGTGCAAAAAGGAAAGAAGAATTATTATCTGATTGTTGCTGGATGAAATTTCTGAACAATGAAACACAAAAAAAATCTGTTGATACGTTATAGCTGTTATTTTCGCGAAATCATAAAAGTGTATTAATAATGATAAAGAACAACTGGACAATAGAAGAAGTAAGTGAAATATACCACAGCCCTGCGATGGAACTGATGTTCCGCGCAGCAACGGTGCATCACGAATATCAGGCAACGGGCGAAGTGCAGGTTTGCACATTGCTTTCGGTGAAAACGGGCGGCTGTTCCGAAGACTGCGCCTATTGCCCGCAGGCTGCGCGATACGACACAGGCATTGATGCGCACAGACTGATGAAGTATGAAGATGTGGTTGATAAAGCACTGATTGCAAAAGAGGGCGGAAGCACACGCTTTTGCATGGGCGCGGCTTGGCGCGATGTAAAAGACAATTCTGATTTTGACAAGGTGATTGATATGGTGAAAGGTGTAAACGCGCTCGGTTTGGAGGTTTGCTGCACGCTTGGTATGTTGAACGAACAACAAGCGCAGCGTTTGAAAGAAGCGGGTTTGTATGCTTACAATCACAACTTGGATACAGGCGAAGAACACTACAACAAAGTGATTACCACGCGCACTTACAAAGACCGTTTGCAAACTTTGGATAATGTAGAAAAAGCGGGCATCAGTGTTTGCTGTGGCGGCATTATTGGTTTGGGCGAAGCGGACGAAGACAGAATTAAATTATTACACACACTTGCCACCCGCGAAAAACATCCCGAAAGTGTTCCTGTAAATGCACTGGTAGCAGTGGAAGGAACTCCGCTTGCAGGAAAGCAAAAAGTTGATATTTGGGAAATGGTGCGCATGATTGCCACTGCAAGAATTTTGATGCCAAAAGCGATGGTGCGCCTGAGTGCAGGAAGAAATGAAATGAATGTGGAGCAGCAGGCTTTATGTTTTATGGCAGGCGCAAATTCCATCTTTACGGGCGAAAAATTATTGACAACACCGAATCCTGATTTCAGTGAAGACAAAGCCATGTTTGAAAAATTGGGATTGAAAGCGAGGGCTTCGTTTAAGGTGGAATCAGCGGAATTGGTGTAAGGAGTTTCATTCACCAATGAGCAATTCCATCAACCAATATATTCTTCAAAAAATCAATGAAAGAAAACAAGCCGATAATTTTCGCGCCTTGCGGGTGAAACACGGTTTGACGGATTTTTTTTCCAATGATTATTTAGGTTTTGCAAGGAATAAAATATTGCATGAAGCTGTTCAGGTTGAAATAACGCGGCTGCAATTCCCCTCCTTCGGAGGGGTTAGGGGAGGCGGCTCTACGGGTTCGCGGTTACTATCCGGCAATAACGAATATGTTGTAGAAGTAGAAAAGCAACTTGCAGCATTTCACGATGCAGATTGCGCTTCGATTTTTAATTCGGGTTATGATGCAAATTTGGGTGTGCTGGCTTCGCTTCCATACAAAGGCGCGACCATCTTTTATGATGAATTGGTTCATGCAAGTATGCACGATGGGATGCGGTTGAGCAAAGCGGAAAAAGTTGCTTTCAGGCATAATGATGTGCATGATTTGGAGCAGAAATTGCAGCAGTCATCAGGATTAAAGTTCATTGCTATTGAAGCATTGTATTCAATGGATGGCGATGAAGCACCTTTGAGAGAAATAGTTGCTTTGGCAAAAAAATATGATGCTGCAATAATATTGGATGAAGCCCACAGCAACGGAATTATTGGTGCGAAAGGTGAAGGAAAAGCGCAGGCAGAACAACTGCATAAAGATGTTTTTATCCGTATTCATACTTTCGGAAAAGCAATTGGCGCACATGGCGCGGTTGTGCTTTGCAACGCAGCGACAAAAGATTTTCTTATCAATTATTGCCGTCCGTTTATTTTCAGTACAGCCTTGCCGTTTCATTCATTGGCGGCAATAAAAGTTGCGTACAATTATCTGCCCGGTGCAACAGCAGAGCGCGAACAGTTGGCAAACAATATTTTGCTTTTCAGGCAGCATTTTTCAAACCATAAATTGTTTGAGTTAATGCAAAGCAACAGTCCGGTTCAATGTTTGGTAAAGCAAGGCAACGGAGAGATAAAAACTATGGCTGAAAAAATTCAGTCGGCAGGTTTTGATGTGCGTGCTATTTTGTCGCCAACCGTGCCTTCGGGCAAAGAAAGAATAAGAATTTGCATCCATAGTTTTAATACACCGGAAGAAATAACAGGACTTGCGCAAACAATAAACAGGCTCGATTAGCGGAATTTCCATTCAGATAATTTTATTTGCGGTTGCTTATGCTTTATCAAACACCTTATCACAATCAACCGCTTGCCGGATATTCGTTTTTAATAACAGGCGGTGCGGGTTTTATCGGCTCACACATTGTTGAATATCTGCTAAAGTTTGGTGCAAAAAAAGTTCGTGTACTCGATAATCTTTTAACGGGCAGAAAAGAGAATATTGACCTGTTTCTTTCAAATCCTGCTTATGAGTTTTTTGAGGGAAGCATCACCGACAGAGCCACTTGCGAAAAGGCTGTGGCGGGAATTGATTTTGTTACACATCAGGCTGCACTTGGCTCTGTGCCTCGTTCTGTTGCAAATCCGCAGGATACGCACTTTAATAATGTGGATGGATTTTTGAACATATTGATTGCCGCGCGTGATGCGGGCGTTAAGAAATTTGTTTACGCTTCTTCGTCAAGCGTGTATGGCGATGAACCTAATTTACCAAAGGTTGAGTATCGCATCGGAAGCCCGCTTTCGCCTTATGCCGTGAGCAAATACAGCAATGAATTGTATGCAAAAGTTTTTCACACCAATTATGCGATGCCTGTGGTTGGCTTGCGCTACTTCAACATTTTTGGTCCGCGCCAAGACCCTAACGGACAATACGCTGCGGTGATTCCGCTTTTTGTAGATGGTATTTTGAACAACAAACCCGTTTACATCAATGGTGATGGCGAGCAAACCCGCGATTTCACTTTTGTTGAAAATGCAGTGCAGGCAAACATCAAAGCATTTTTCAGTGGCGATGAAGCCAATGCTGAAGTTTTCAATATTGCTTTCAGCGAAAGTTTTTCTGTAAACACGCTTTTCTTTTCAATTCAGGAATTGCTTAATTCTAATCATCAGCCAACTTATCGCGAGCCGCGACAAGGCGATATTCCACATTCATTAGCCGATATTTCCAAAGCTAAAAAACTGTTGAGCTACGACCCTAAATTCAGCTTTAAAGATGGATTGAAACTTACGGTTGAGTTTTTTACAAAGTAGCTGCTTCGTTATTTTTTTGAAGACCATCTTAAAAGCAGCAGCACAATCAAAATTGTGATTATCTGCGCGGTTAGTGTTTCAACTGTCGGGAAAATTCCAAGCAGTTCACATTTAGGAAACGGCAGGTAATTTACATCCAGCAAGCCTGTTTCCTGAAAGGCGCGAGTGCCTTTGCCGACAAGTACCACTGCTAACACACTCATCATTACCGATGATATTTTGAACAGTTTTTGAATCGGGATTTTGGCAGAAAATTTAAGTGTGATAACGGAAAGTATTATCACTAATAAAAATGCAGTAACAAAGCCTATTCCCAAAGCAAGTGTTTGAGTTCCTTTGCTTTCAATATTTAATGCAGAAAGAAACAATACACTCTCGAAAACTTCGCGGAAGACAACAAAGAACGCAATGCCCGCAAGCCCAAGCGCGCTGCCGTTTCCGGCAGCCGATTTCACTAAATTTCCAACATATTTTTTCCAGCTTTCGGCATTGGATTTTCCATGTAGCCAAAAGCCGATATACAAAAGCATGGCAACTGCCGTGAACGAAATAATGCCTTCCTGTATTTCAATATTTGCGAAGCCGACAGTCAATAATTTTTCACTTAAAATCCATAAACCGAATCCAATCAAAATTGCAATTACCCAGCCTGCATGTACAAACTTTTTTTGATGGCGCAGGTCAGCTTTATTTAAAACTGCAAGTATTGCCATAATGACTAAGAAAGCCTCCAAGCCTTCGCGCAGCAAAATGGCAAGTGTCATCCAAAACGCCATTGCAAATGAGTAATCCTGCTTGTCCAATTCTTTTGCTGCTTCAAGAATGGATGCCTGTGCAGTTTCAACAGCAGTTTCGACAGCAGTTTCTTCTGCCTGATTTTTTATCAGTACGCGCACCTGCATCATCTCTTTTTCCAACTGTGTGGCAAGTTGCGGATTGGCAGATGTCAGTGGATTTTCTATCGCTTCAATTCCTTCGAGATACGCGCTTGCCGCCAATGCCTGCGCTTGTTTGTAGTCTGCATTTTTGTAAGCTGTCAAAGCATCGTCTAAGTGTTTTGACGCAATGTTTAAGAAGGTATTGTTAGCTTGAGCCGGTTGCTGCAATCTGAGTGCCGCAATTTCAGCATCTTTCAGTTGATATTTTTCTTCAAGTTCTTCTTCACTTAACGAAGCGATTTCAGACAAAGAAATATCGGCAATGGCTTTGGAGTCGGAATTTTTTGAGCCATAGCGAAGCGAAAGCACATAAAATGCCACATCCCAAACTTCTTTATCGCTTAGTGTCGGGTAGGGTTTCATTCCTGTGCCCTGAATACCCAAACGAACTGTGTTGAATACAGCAAAAGGGCTTAATTCGTGCATTCTTTCTTCATCGTGAAAATTGCGCGGTGCAGGTTCTAAATCTTTTCCTTCCGCCCCGTCTCCAAAGCCTTTGTCGCCATGACATTTTGCACATTCCGCAACGAATACTTTCGCGCCTTTTATGATGTCGGGATAAGCTGTTGGCGAAGTGGAAACATTACCTATGCGGATAAATTCTTTTTTCAAAAATGATGCTGCGGCTGCCACCTGTTGCGCATCTTTTTTCTGTTGAACATCAGCAAACAATGTGCGCACTTTTGCACCGTAAAGCAAAGTGTCCTGTGCGGAAAGCGTAGCTGAAAAGTCGGTATAAAACGTGAGGATATTTTCGGAAAATTCCTGCATTTCTTCATACTCTGCTTCGTTTAAAATCTTGCCGTCTTTTACTGCATGAACATAATCGCCTTCGATGTAGCTGAGTGCGTGAATCAAGGCACGGGCTTTTTCATCGGATGCAGATACCGATGTGTGCAAAAGCAGCATTAAAAGAAATAAGTATGAATGTTTCACGCTGTGTTTTTTTATTGGCGACAAAGGAAGCAGTTTTAGTTATTCATAAGTATGATTTATGATAGTTGTTTGAAAGATATTTCCGAAAAAAAAGCAGGAACTGTATTCACTTTTCAACAGACCAAGTTATCCCAAACTTTCTTCCAGCATTTTAATTTTCTGCAAAGCATCATCGCGCTTTTTCTTTTCGTTGTCAAGCACATTTGCAGGTGCCGATGCCACAAACTTTTCGTTGCTTAGTTTCTTTTCTACGCTTGCCAAAAAGCCTTTGGCATATTCCAATTCTTTCAGGTTTTTTTCGCGCTCGGCTGCGGCATCGGTTACGGTGCCTGTGTCCACAAAGAACTTGTAGCCTTTTATTACAAAGCCTTTTAGCTGTTTTAGTTCTTCGGTGGTTGTTTCTAATGCTTCGAGCTTGCAAAGCTTGCTGATGCTGTCGGCAAAGGAGGTGAAGCTGATTTCATCGCTGCCGCTGTAAAAGAGCTTTGCAGGGGCGGCATTTTTCATTCCGGCTTTGGTGCGTATGTCGCGAATGTTGGAGATGATTTCAAAAGCAAGTTCGGCTTCTTTTAAGAGTTGCGAGTTGCGAGTTGCGAGTTGCGAGTTAGGGAATGTAGCAACACAAATGCTTTCGCCTTCATTTCTTTCTTTTAAAAGATGCCAGATTTCTTCGGTAATGAAAGGCATGAACGGATGGAGCAACAGCACTAACTTTTCATAAAATTCTACCGTTTTATCGTAGGTAAATTTGTCAATCTGCGGAGCAGATTTTTCTCCCCCTTCGGGGGAGTTGGAGGGGGTGGGTTTAATCAATTCAAGATACCATGAACAAAAATCATCCCACAATAATTTATACAAATTCATCAATGCTTCACTCAAACGAAAATCTTCAAACGAATTTTCAAGTTCGGTAATGGTGTTATTCAATTTGGCTTCAAACCATTGAATGGCTGTTTCATTTTGGGCATTGCTGCCTTCTGCTACTTCCCAGCCTTTTACCAAACGAAGCGCGTTCCACATTTTGTTGCAGAAGTTTCTGCCTTGTTCGGGTTGCTTGTCATCATACAATAAATCGTTGCCCGCTGCGGCTGCGCTCATTACACCAAAGCGCACGCCATCCGCCCCGAATTTAGCGAGCAGTTCTAATGTATCGGGTGAGTTGCCGAGCGATTTGCTCATTTTCCTGCGCTGCTTGTCGCGCACCATGCCCGTGAAATAAACTTTGCTGAAAGGCTTTTCATTTTTGAATTCATAACCCGCAAAAATCATGCGCGCCACCCAGAAGAAAATAATGTCCCAACCCGTTACCAAAACCGATGTGGGATAATAATATTGAATGTCTTTATTGTTCGGATTTTTGAAGCCATCGAACACTGAAATAGGCCACAACCATGACGAAAACCAAGTGTCCACAACATCTTCATCTTGTCTGATAGTTGAGGGTTGAGGGTTGAGGGTTGAGAGTTGGGCGCGTGCTTCTTCTTCTGT
>CAZSEG010000126.1:0-9402 GCA_964605875.1 uncultured Chitinophagaceae bacterium | reverse complement strand
CTGCCCATTTCGCTTGTGTTTGGATCTTCCTCCGGTGCTGCCGGTTGGGCAGGGGACACCGTCTATATTTATGATGGGACATCAGATGCTGACGAGCTTCTCGGAAAAGTTACAGGAGTTTTTTCAAACATGAGCTTTACCGCCCAAAGCGGAGCAATGTTTATCCGTTTTGTGGTGGCAGATGACTTTAATCATTCCCATTTTGGTTGGACGGCAAACTATACCTGCGGCTCGCTGCCTTCGGCACAATGGAAAACCTCCGGCAACTGGGCTACTGCCAACTCGTTTATCGGCTCGCTCGACCAACAGCCCCTGCGGTTCAGAACAGGAGGAGAAGAAAAAATGAACCTGCGCTTAGATGGCGGACTGGAACTGATAAATAGCGGTTTCAACACCTACGTTGGCAATAGTGCAGGTGCTGGCGCAGAAGGCGGAGATGGGAATATCGGCATCGGCAATTCGGCATTACACCTCAATCGGTGGGCATCCGGTCATATCGCAATAGGCAACAGCGCATTGTACAGCTTTTCGGGAGGCGGCAGCCACGCGCCCAGTATTGCAATCGGCAACTATGCTCTCTCCGGTTATGATACCGATAATGATTATGGATTTGGTTACAATATTGCTATTGGCGACTACGCTATGGGTAGTGTTGGAATGAATGTATCAAGTCACAATATAGCCATCGGCTACAATGCTTTGGGCGGAGGACTTGGCGTATTTGACAACACAGTGATAGGATACTCGGCAGGTGGAAATGGCGGTTCGTCAAATACCGTTTTAGGTAATTATGCCTTGATAAACAATAGTTGCGGCACTGCTAACGTAGCTGTCGGGCATGGCTCATTGGGCAATAGTGACTGTGGTAACTACAACACTGCTTTAGGTTTCTCTGCCGATATAGCCACAGGAAACCTCTCCAACGCCACTGCAATTGGTGCTCATGCCATTGTAGATGACGACAACAAAATCCGCTTGGGCGATGCCAATGTTACGGTGATAGAAGGGCAGGTGGCTTACAGCTTTCCGTCCGATGCCCGCTTCAAAACCAACGTGAGCAATGCAGATGTGAAAGGGCTTGATTTTATTACCAAGCTGCGCCCCGTTAATTACAATTTCGACACTAAAAGGTATGAAGAATTTCTTACCAAAAATATGCCCGACAGCATCCGCAGAAAACATTTAGCGAGAGATTTTTCTAAGTCCACTGATTTGCGTCAAACGGGTTTTATTGCACAGGAAGTAGAAAAAGCTGCCAAAGCAGCGGGCTACGATTTCAGCGGTGGCTTACACATCCCCCAAAACGAAAACGATAATTACAGCGTGGCATACAGCCAGTTTGTAGTGCCATTGGTAAAAGCCGTGCAGGAGCTAAACGAAAGATTAGAAAAATTGGAAAAGGAAAATGCGGAGTTGAGAAAAAAAATAGAACGGAAAACTGAACGCTGATAATCATGACAATCAGTGTTCCAAAAAAATTTTGAAAAACATGAACCTCAATATGCAAAAGCAATATTAATTATGATAAAAAACATTCTTACAATCAGCATCATTGCAGCAAGCGTTGCCGCGTTTGCATCAGGCGCAGATACCGCTTCCGCCAAAGCTGTTTCTGTTACCAAAGCTGATGCCGCGTTTACGGTGCAGAACCACCGCGAAGCGTATAACGCATACATAAAAGCGTTTCAAAGTAATCCTTCCAACCCGAACAATGCTTTCAAGTTAGGCTTGGCGTATAGCTATTTATGCCACCAACCGCAGAAAAGCATTGCGCTTTTCAAAACTGCTGTAGCCAACGCTTCCACCGATTACAATTTCTATAAAAGCAAACAGGTGAAAGCATCGGATGATGCGCTTTATTTTTTGGGGAAAGCATATCTCGCTGCCGAAAAAATTGATACCGCGCTGCAATATTTTGTGGAATATCAAAACAAGCTGCGCGACAACCTTCCCCTTGATGCAGGGCGACAAATGAAAATGTGTCTCAACGCCAAATCATTGATGAAGCAGCCCCGCGAACTCAATGTGGTGAACATGGGCGAAACGCTCAATTCGGAATTTGATGAAGGCAATCCCATCATTTCTATTGATAACAAAACGCTGTTTTTCAGCAGCCGCAGACCCGAAAACAATTCAAGCGAAGAAGGCTTTCTTTCCGACAACGACATTTATATTTCCAAAGCAAAAAATGATGAAGCATGGGAAAAGCCCGTGCCTTTTGCCTTCAACACAGAATTTGATGAAGAACCCGTTTACCTGAGCATTGACGGCAATAAACTCTACATCCGCAAAACAGACAAGAAAGGTACAGGCGATATTTATGTAAGCGAAAAACAAGGCGATGCCTTCACCGCCCCAACTAAACTCAAAGGCATCAATTCTTCATCTGACGAAAAAGCAATCGCCATTTCAAAAGATGGAATGTGGATGATAATTTCGAGCAACCGCGAAGGCGGCTTTGGCGGCTACGATTTATACATTTCGCACAACAAAAACGGCAAGTGGACTTCGCCAAAAAACATGGGCGCACACATCAACACCGAAATGGACGAGGTTTCACCGCATATTTTCCCCACCGACAAGCGCATTTATTTCAGCACAAACGGCAACACCGAATACGGCATGGGCGGCTTTGATGTGCTGTTTACCGAAATGGATTCTTCGGCAGGAAAATGGAGCAAGCCGTTCACGCTTGGTTACCCGCTGAACCGCGCGGGCAATGAATTACATTACATCACTGCCGCAAACGGACGCAGCTTTTATTCAGCATTAAACAAGCAGGGAAATTTCGATTTGTGGGAAATAAAGGTCGGGGAGTTTCAGCCTGAAATTGAAGAGATGCTTGCAGATGTCATAATCGGAACTAAAGAAAACCAAACTGTAGAAATACTGGAAGTGGACAAAGAAGTGAAGGTTGAAGTTGAGAAAGAAGTTGAGGTTACAAAAATTGAAGAAGTAGAAAAAGAAGTAGAGAAAAACGTTGGTTATGTGGACGCAGCCGAAGCTAAAAAATTGGATAAAGTTGTAGCTGTTGAAAAGGAAGAAATAACCGTTGAAACAATTGTAGAAACAGAGAAATTGGTTTACACCAATAAATCGCAGAAGGAAATTGATTCGTTAAACAAAACAGCAGCATCTTCAGCAGTCGGCATCCCTGAAACAACACCTGTGGTTGCAGAAAACACAAATGCAACTTTATCAGATGCCAACAACTCGCAACTCGTAACTCGCAACTCAGCAACTTTAAATTCCACACAAGCCGCCTCTGCTCAACTTGAAGCCGCAGGCATCAACAAAAAAGAGCGCGATGAACTTGTCCGAAAAATAAAAGAAGATTTATTGGTGGAAATGAATGAAAACCGCACCGCAGTTTTCAAAACATTTTACTTTCAGTTCAACAGCGATGAGCTTGCCCTCACCAACAACGAACTGGAAATTCTTGTCAGCTTTTTGAAAGAAAATAAAAACGTAAATGTCGAAGTAGTGGGGCACACCGACAACACGGGCGCATGGGAAACCAACTTTTGGATTTCGCGTCAGCGCGCAAAAAGCGTATATGATTATTTAGTGTCGAAAGGAATTTCTTCGGGCAGAATTATTTTCAACGGCAAGGGCGCGATTCAGCCTGTGGCAAGCAACAGCACGGGCGTTGGTCGCTCGCAAAACAGAAGGGTGGAGATTATTTTGATACAATAAACTATATTGTCGTCCCGTTAAATATTTATCCAGCACATCATGCACATTGTAAAAATCTCTCTGTTGATATTGCTTTTGGTGAAAACCGCAATAGGATTCTCCCAAAAAGAAGACCGCAAAATTTCCGCCACGCACACGGGCGGCATCACATCGCTTGCCGTTTCGTTTGACGGCTCGCGCGCCATCACTGCGGGCACAGACGCGCGCGCAAATATGTGGAACACGCTCACGGGCGGAAAGGTGAAAGGCTTTGCCGCGCAGGACAAAGAAATCACCGATGTGAAGTACAACAGCGATGAATCGTTGTTCGCCACTTCAAGCAAAAACATGAGCATTGTAGTATGGGATGCCGTGCAGCAAAAGCCGAAAAAGATTTTGAAAACAACTGCCGAAGTTTTGGCTTTGGATTTTCATCCTTTCAATAATCAATTGATTAGCGTTGATGCGACAGGAAGCATGAAGTTGTGGGATGCAAATGCGGGAAAAGTGCTGAACGAAAATTTAGTTGCCGTTGAAGAAAAATCGCTTACAAATGCCACAGTAAAATTTGCGCACGATGGAAAACATTTTGCCATTCAGGTAAATGAAAAGCTGTATGTCTTTCGTCAGAATGATAACAAGCTGACGGCAACTTTTGCAGTTGCGAAAAATAATTTCGGCACAAGAAATTTTGACATCTGTGGCGATGGAAAACTGCTGGCGTTTAAAAACGCTTCGGCACAAATTGTTACTGCAAATATCGAAACTGGCGCAACGATAGAAACCGTTTCAGGCGATTTTAAATCTTCAACGTTTATTGCTTTCGCGCAAAATGCGCAACTGCTTTTTATCGGCAATGAAAACGGCAAAGTGCAGCTTTACAACATCGCTGCAAAACAAGCGGTGAAGGAATTTCAGGCGCATGAAAAAGCGGTGTTGAGCGGCATTGTCAGCTTAAACGGAAATGCGCTGATAACTGTTGGCGCAGAGCTTTCATTGAGGCGTTGGGATGTAAGCGAACTGAAACTTAACTATTGTCAAACACCCGAAGACTGCTCGAAATCTGCCGCCATCAGCAGCCTGATGCTGAATGACGAAAATCAAAACGGCTTGATAGACGGAGGCGAAAAAGCGACTGTAAACATTACTGTAAAGAACGCTGAAAAAGCCGCCCTGTATGATGTGGTGGTAAAACTTTCAACCGACACAAAAATTGACGGACTTGAATTTCCTTCGGAAGTTTTGATTGGAAATATGTTGCCCGAAGCATCTAAAACCGTTGCAGTGCCGATTACCACCACGCCAAAATTTTCGCAAGGTTCTGCGCAGCTTACAGCCGATGTGATTGTTGCAGGAGCAAAACTTTCTTCAAAACAAATTACACTCCAAGCAGGCAGCAGCAGCAATGCAGGCGTAACGGTGAGCAGCTATAAGTTCTATTCACCATCAGGCAAAGCATCGAAAGGCGAGCCGATTACACTTTTAGTTTACATCGAAAACGTAACGCGCATTGCAGCCGAAAATATTACGGTAACTTATCAATTTCCTGCGGGCGTAAATGCCATTGATAAAACCAAAGAAATCATTCCAAGTCTGGGTGCTTCGCAAAAGGCATCCATCTCGGTTCAGTTTATTGCAGATAAAAATTATGTCCCTGACGAAGTTACCGTTGGCATTGACATTGCGGGCGTGAGCTACACCAACGCTGCCGATATGCGCATGACGCTTGCGCTGAACAAAGACATCGGCACGCAGCAGGATATGCTTGCAATGCTTGAAACGAATTACGAGCAAAAAGCGCGCGGCAGCTTGGTTGTCAGCAAAGCGGATATTCCGAGTGCATCTATTGAAAGCGGTCGCTACGTTGCTTTGGTAATTGGTATTGATAATTATCAAGGTACTTGGACAAAACTCAACAATGCAGTAAATGATGCAAAAGCTATTGAGGATATTTTGAAGAAGCAATACAATTTTTCGTTGGTAAAATCTTTGTATAACGAGCAGGCAACGCGGCAGGGAATTATCAGCCAGTTGGAGTGGTTAGTTGACAACCTGAAAGTGAATGACAACCTGCTGATTTTTTATTCGGGTCATGGCGATTTTAAAAACAACCTGAACAGGGGATTTTGGGTTCCTGTTGATGCAACCACAAATTCAACTTCCAATTTAATTTCCAATCCCGATTTGCAAACGTTTTTGGGTTCGATAAAATCGCGCCACACCTTGTTGGTTTCTGATGCTTGTTTCAGTGGCGACATTTTCAGAGGCGGTGAGCAGAAAGCGGAAAAGGCGGTGAACGAAAAATATTACAACCGCGTGAACAGCCTTGTATCGCGGCAGGCTTTGACTTCGGGCGGCATTGAGCCTGTGATGGATGGCGGCAGGGACGGACATTCGGTGTTCACGTATTATTTGCTGAAAGCCCTGAAAGAAAATCAGCAAAAATTTATTGATGCTGAACAATTATTTGACATCATTAAAATTCCTGTGGTAAATAATTCCAATCAGGCGCCTAAGTTTTCGCATATTAAAAACACGGGCGATGAAGGCGGTGAGTTTATTTTTTTTAAGAAGTAAATAGATACCTCAAACCGCTGTTAGCAGGTGTGCCTCATTTTTTGTCCGATACTAAAAAAACGTGGCACGGGTTCTCAGGCAGTAAACATCCACGGCTTCACGTGCATATTATTACTTCTCAACTGTGTTTCTTTTCCTCCGTAAACAAGAATTTTTTCAAGCGGCTTGTTTCGTGTTTTTTCAAAATAATTCAATCCCGAAAAAAAATCGGCTGATATGGTTTCGCCTGCTTTTATTTCAATGGCAGTAAGCTGTCCCGCTTTATCGGAAATAACATCCACTTCGTTTCCCGTTTTATCCCTGAAATAATACAGGTTGTCTGAAAGCCCTTTATTAAAGCGTTGTTTCAGCAGTTCGATGATGATAAAATTTTCAAACAACGCGCCTTTTGACGAATGATTTTCCAACTGACTTGCATCTTCAATACCCAAAAGCGAACAAGCTACGCCCGTGTCATAAAAATAAAGCTTGGGACTTTTAATAATGCGCTTATTAAAATTATTATAGTAGGGATACAGCAACTTTACAACATAGCTGCTTTCCAGTACGCTCATCCATGCCGCAGCCGTTTTCTGGTCAATGCCGCAATCATTTCCCAACGAGGTAAAATTTAAAATCTGTCCTGTCCGCCCGGCACACAGTTTCAGAAATTTGAGAAACAGGGAAAGATTGCCGATGTTTTTCAGTTGTCTTACATCGCGCTCAAGATAAGCGCTGATATAGCTCGCATACCATGAATAAGCATCTGCTTTCGGTTTGCTGATTACTTCGGGGTAGCCGCCCGTAAAAATATGCGCTGTGTAATGCTTTTTCAGCTTGCGGCTGTTGTTTATCTCTTCGAGCGAAAGCGGCAGCAGGTGCAAATGAGCAATACGCCCTGCAAGAGACTGAGAAATTTTTTCGTGCAATAAAAAATTATTTGAACCCGTCAGGATAAACAAGCCGCTTTTTTTTGTTTCATCAAGCATTTGTTGCAGATAGGAGAATAAAAGAGGAGCTTTTTGCGCTTCATCTAAAATTGCCCCGTTTTGGTATTGCCTTAAAAAGCCGCGCGGGTCGTTCAGGGCAAATTCGCGCGTATCCGCATTTTCGAGTGAAACGTAAGGCTTTGAGGGGAATGTCATCCTGCACAAAGTTGTTTTCCCGCTTTGCCTGGGACCCATCACAGCAACGCTCCTGAAACTCTTTGACAACTTCGTTAATTGTCTTTCCGCTGTTCTTTCAATCATGCCGCAAAGATAATATTATTTGGACAAATACGGAATTACATTCCGTATTTGTCCAAATTGCTGTTTTATATCTCTACCCGTGTACGGTTAAAAAATCATCACCTCTGCCCCCCTTCACAAACGCGCAAAAGAACTGCCCTTAATTTCAACACATCACCTCTCCAAAACAACCCTGTAAGTATTCACTGATTCTCCGTTTGATATTTTAAAAACATAAACGCCCGCAGCCAACAAGCTCAAATCATACTTGGTTTTCAGTTCCTTTTTGAAAGCATAATTTTCTTTGCTGATGCTTTGCCCGATGCTGTTGAATATCTCGATAGCAGTATTGGTTACAGTGGCGGATGAGATGAAAATATTCACTTCGCCTGATGTCGGATTGGGGAAAATCTGAATCATCAATTTATCTGAAAGTTTTGCTATCTTGCGATGCTTTGTATTTTTACGAAGGATTTGCGCAAATGGCGAATAATAAGTTCGGGTTTAATTCGTTGTTTGTTTCATCACATCATAAACATTAAAAATTATGCGACACCTTTTATTTTTAAGCGTAATGATTTTTGCGCTCAACATGAATATTTCTGCGGGTTTCAGCGTTTACTTCTTTTCGGGGAAAGTGGAAATAATTGACAAAAGCAAAAATGCCGTTCTGCTTACGGAAATAAACACGCAGCTTGCAGATGATGTGTCTATTCGCTTATCCGATAACGCGGAAGTGATTTTGCGGAATGATGCAAAAGAGTTTGCGGTGATTCACGGAAAAGGCGTTTACAATTCAGCGCAACTTAAAGATTTGTTTGCCAAACAAAAAGGCAGCGGATTGGTGTCGAGCCTTGCAGGATTTATGGGCAAGCAGCTTACCAACAAAAAAGAAGATATGCGGGCGATGAGTGAAAAATATATGCGGCAGAAAGGAGGCGTTACGCGCAGCGGAAATGCTTATCCCATCATGTTTACGCCCACTTACGGCTCTGTTACCGAAACCAAAGACGTGAAATTTGTATGGCGCAAAATGCCCAACGTGGAGCAATACGAGTTTGTGCTTTTTGGCGGCAACGACCCGAATAATTTACTGCAAATGAGTAAAACATTGACCTTAGACACTTTTATGGAAGTGGCTTTTACGGATTTCGGAGAAACGGAAGATGCCTATTTCAGTTGGGTTGCGTATCGCGAAGGCGACCCGAATTATTCGCGTTACACCTTCAAAATTTCTACACCCGAAAGCATCAAAAAAGCGATTGGCGAAATTGAAATTCTGGCAGCGAAAGAAACAACCAAAGAAGATAAGTTGTTGGTGCGCGCTTTGGCGTACGAGCGCAAAGGCTTAATCGCTCATGCCGAAACCGCTTACATTGCATTGCTTACATTGAACAGCAAAACCACTTATCAGGAACTTTACACCATGTTCCAAATGCGGAATGGTTTGGTGGATTAGCCGGCTGAGTTTGACAACTCATTCCCACCTCAATCCCTCACACACCTGAAACCGATGTGATTGCCGCTGCTGCGATACTCGCCTTTGCCGCGTGCGCCTAATATGTAGCGTGTGCAATATTGTTCGGTGCAAAGAAACGAACCTCCGCGCTGAACTTTTTTTTCTGCACCAGGTTCTTCACTGTCAAACGATACTTTCGGACCCTTTGGATTTATTGAAACAGAATCTTTTGCCAATTGGCGATAATAATTTTCATCATACCAATCGCTGCACCATTCCCACACATTTCCCGCCACATCATACAAGCCGTAAGCATTGGGTTTGAATTGTTTTACAGGCGCGGCATCCGCATAGCCGTCTTTCGCATCATTGCGATTGGGAAATTCACCCTGAAAAATATTGGTCATCCAAATACCATTGGGTTTTAGCGTATCGCCCCACGGATAAAGCCTGCACGCCTCTCCGCCACGCGCGGCAAATTCC
>CAZSEG010000125.1:0-9476 GCA_964605875.1 uncultured Chitinophagaceae bacterium | reverse complement strand
GTTTGCCCGGTAGTTCCTGTTACGCAAAAAGTTCCTGTGGCTCCCGTTGCTCCTGTTGCTCCCGTTGCTCCTGTAACGCCTTGCACGCCTGTATTGCCGGTTGCTCCGGTTGCACCGGTTGCTCCCGTTGCGCCTGCGCCTGTTGGTCCTGCGGGTCCGGGTGCGCCATTGAGGGCTACCGTCCATGAAGTGAATGTGCCGCTGCCCGTTACGGTAGTTACGGTAACGGTCATTGCGCCTGTTGCTGCGTTGTAGGCGGTAACTGTGCCTGTCATTATATTGGTTGGGCTGTTGGCAATAATTACGGTTTGCCCGATGGCATAAGCCAAGCCTGTGCCTACGGTAAGCGATTTGCTGCCTGTGCTGATGGCTAAAGATGTGGCAGATGCGGTAGTATATTTATCACCTGCCTGTCCTGTGGCTCCCGTTGCCCCGGTTACGCCATTGGTTCCGGCTGTGCCTGTTAATCCTGTTGCACCCGTTGCACCTTTTACTCCGGTATCTCCTGTTGCACCTTTCTCGCCTGTGGCTCCATTGGTTCCTGCCGTACCCGTTGCGCCTTGCGCACCAGTATCACCTTTTATGCCTGTGGCTCCTGTGGCTCCTGTTGCGCCCGTTGCTCCCTGATTGCCGGTTGGTCCTACGCTTCCCCCGCTTATTGGCAGTATCACGCTATTGCCTCCTGATATGGAGAGTGTGAAGTTTGCGCCATTCCACGACAGGGTTTGGTCATCGGTGGCAGGGTTGCCCTGCGGTCCGGTATCGCCTTTGTCGCCCTTATCGCCCTTATCGCCTTTTGCCCCGGTGGCTCCGGTGGCGCCTGCCGCAGTGGTGTTGCCTGCATATAGCGCGTAAGGCACACTAAGCAATTGCGCTGTGCCGAGATCGGCATAGCTTGTGCCGCCTGCGGGGTCAATTTCTACCTTGAGGTAGCGGTTGCCTGCGCCCCAACTGATGGTTGTGAAATTGCCTGTGCCAACCGTGCCATTGCCTACTTCGGCAGTAAACAGACCGAACTGGTTGGTGGATTTAGTGTGCGTTTCGGTGTAGAGTACATTGCCTCCGCTTGCGGCATCAGTAATAGTGAACCGTATGCCGATGTTTTGGTTGGCAAGGATTTGCCCGCCTGCATTGCGAGCTACCGCCTGATAGTTGAATGCCTGTGGCGCAACCCCCTGCCCCCAAAGGGGGTTAAAAAGAGAGGCAAAGAAAAAATTGCCGATTAGCATGGTTGCTAATGCGCTGACTGAAAAGAAATGCTTTTTCATGTGTAGATAATTATCAATATTGGGGGGAATACACAGTGGCTCAGGGGCTTCTACTTTTGCTTTCGCTGTTCCCTGAGTTTTTTTGCGCCATAAATGCCTGCTGCGGCTAACAGACCTACCACGCCACCGTCAATAGGAGTTGCGTCCTGACCTATAGGCATTTGTGCATATAATCCGGCAGTAAAAAATAGCAGGGTAATTGCGAGAGCGGTCAGGTGAATGCTTGCTTTTTTCATTGTTTATTGTTGTTTAGTTGTTTACTTTTTCTTATTTATCAATTCTCCGTTTTTATCTAATTCTTTCTTGCTGCGGAGCAGCAGGTTGATGGCGATAAAAAGCAGGGCTGCGATAGTGGCAAGGGCGATG
Organism: uncultured Chitinophagaceae bacterium; assembly: GCA_964605875.1. Taxonomy (GTDB): domain Bacteria; phylum Bacteroidota; class Bacteroidia; order Chitinophagales; family LD1; genus UBA7692. The sequence continues at coordinate 7,842 of CAZSEG010000125.1, read as the reverse complement.
TGTAACAGTTCCATTTTTATTTACAGATTGACGATTAGCAATGATTACACGGATTTACTATTTACAGATTTGTCATTTTCCTTATCTTCAGTTTCAGTAAAATATGCTGGTGCTTTGTGTGCCCGATTCATTGCTTTATATTTTGCGACACAAAGGTGGAGCGGCTTTTGGAGAATAACATACCTAACATTAGGTATTTTTCAAAACGCTTTGCTTTTTATTTTTAGAACCAAAAACCAAGATTTTAGAACCAAGAAATACAGTTGTCTTGGCTCTTGGTTCTTGACTCTATAAACGCGTAATCATTGCTTGCATCTCTCATAACTTAAAATCAACTATGTTTGTCAAGTTCTGTTAATTCAATTAGGTTGAATAATCTTTACGCCACATCTTCGTTCCCAATTCACAAATTCTTAATTATGAAAAAGATAATCACACTAATCGCTATCGCAGTAATGAGTTTTGCTGCCAACGCACAGAGGTATTGCATTGTGGACATTGAATATGTTCTTTCTAAAATGCAGGATTACAAAGATGCTCAGACCCAATTGGACAAAGTTTCGGACGGCTGGCAAAAAGAAGTGGAAACCAAAATGAAGGAAGTGGACGAGGCTTACCGCAAATTTCAAGCTGAACAAGTTTTATTAACAGAGCAGATGAAGCAGCAAAGAATCAAGGATATTGAAGCCAAAGAAAAAGAGGTGAAAGAATTTCAAAAAACGAAATTCGGACCAAGCGGAGATTTGTTTAAGAAACGTCAAGAGTTGGTGAAACCTATACAGGATAAGGTTTACAACGAAATGAAAAAGTATGCCGAAGCCAAAGGTTACGATTTGATTTTTGATAAATCAACCGGACCTTCCATGCTTTATTACAGCGAAAAACTGAACAAAAGCGAGGACATCCTTTCTGCATTAGGCATCACCAAAACAACAGGAACGCCTGCGGCAACGCAAGGAAAATGAGGCAGTTTGCCGTAAGTTTTTATTTTCGCACTCCTTTTAAAAAACAGAAATGAAGAAAACAATCGTAATGATGCTTTGCGCACTTTTCACAACTGCCGCAATCGCACAACAAAAAATCGGACACATCAATTCGGCAGAAGTGCTTCAAGCCATGCCTGAGTTCAAGCAAATGCAGGATGCTTTAGAAAAGAAAAAAGGTGAGTACACCAAAGTTCTTGAAACCATGTACAAAGAGTATGAACTCAAAAGCAAAGACGTTCAGGAAAACGGCAAGAATATGATGGAGGCAATTCTTGAAGCAAAAATTCAAGAGATTCAAGATTTGCAAAGACGTATTCAAGCGTTTGAAGATAAAGTGCAGGGCGAACTTGAAAAATACCAGATGGATTTGATGAAACCCATCAACGACAAGTATATCAAGTTGCTTGAAGAAGCTGCAAAAGAAGGCGGCTACACCTACATCTTGGATATTGCATCGGGCAGCGTTCCTTACTTTCCAAAAGAGGAATTTAGCGTTACGGAAAGCGTGAAGAAAAAAGTAGCTGCGACTGCACCTGCCGCGCCAAAATCCGCTACGCCAACGCCCGCAAAACCTGCCGGAAAATAATTTGAAATTAAACAAACATCAACCCATCGGGGTTTTTGACAGTGGTATTGGCGGCTTAACGGTCGCCAATGCTATTTCTAAGTTGTTGCCAAACGAGCAATTGATTTACTTTGGCGACACTGCGCATTTGCCTTATGGCGATAAATCGGCTCGCGCCATCAAGCAATATTCTTACATTATTTCAGACTTTTTAATTGAAAAAAACTGCAAGGCAATTGTAGTTGCCTGCAACTCCGCTACGGCAGTTTCTTATCCGTTTCTTTGTGAATTATACAAAGATGATGTCCATGTGTTTGGCGTTATCCGTCCTGTGGTGCGCGCAGTGGTGCAGGATGAATCGTTAAAAAGAATCGGCATCATCGGCACACAGGCAACGGTTCAATCGGGTATTTACGAAACGCTTTTTAAGCAACAAAAACCGGAGTTGGAAATTGTTTCGCTTGCCACTCCGTTGTTGGCTCCGATGATTGAAGAAGGGTTTCACACGGATGTAAATATGGATAACATCCTAAAGCATTATTTGCTGCGCAGGGAGTTTGAAAATATTGATGCGTTGATTCTTGCCTGCACACACTATCCGCTTATTAAAGACAAAATTGCAAGCATCGTTCCGCCTTCGGTAAAGATTTTTGACAACACAACTTTTGTTGCCCGCGAAGTGCAATTAGAATTGGAAAGACTGTATCTTTTGAATGATAAAAAAGCAAGTCAAAATGAATTTTTTGTAAGCGACTACACCGAAAGTTTTGAGAAATCAACGCAAATTTTCTACGGCTCTCAAATCGCGTTGCAGCAAGCGAATATCTGGAAGAGTATTTGAGAAAAATCACCTCCCAGCCCTTCCTCAAGGACATATTTTTTTTAACCACACAGCAACATAGTTCGTTCCTTAATAACAGCTATGTCCAAAACTTGTTTTGGCTATGTAAACTTTAATCTTTTTGATTGCACACAGAGTAGAGGAGTACACAGAGTGTTTGCTGACACAAACAACCCTTCTCCTCTTCCTCAACTATGTTGCTATGTGGTTAAATAAAAAATGTGTCCACACGGTAGCTCCAAAGGGAAATAATCGGATAAATTTCCGAAGAAGTTTAATGCAGCATTTTGATGCTCACGGTACTTGACTCTTTGTTGTAATTAAACGCGCAGTTTTCAAAAGAAGGTGCTTTTATTGTCGGCTTATGATTGTTTGAAAAAGCAAAACCCTCTGTTGGATAACCGATAAAATTCTTATCTATTTTTCCATTGCTGTTTTCATCCTGATACAGCGCAAGCGCATACGTGCCAAATGGTATATCTGTAATTTTTACGGCAAGGGTTTTTCCTTTAGCCTTAAACTTATATTCTTTTAATTGTCCCGTTGGGTCAGGGAATTTATTCTCTTTTCCGTAAATGCTAACTATAACCGGAGCGGTGGAGGAGCGTAAATTAGTAATTACTAAAGAGAGCGGTTTACGCTTCGCAATTACCTTTTCCTTTTTGACAATAACTGTATCATTTATTTTTTCTTCTATGGTAATTTCCTCTGCTATTTCAACTTCTGCTGTTGTATCTAATATTGCAATTTCAATTGAGTCATTGCTTGTATCATCAGTTTCAGCCTCTGCTGTTTTATTAGAATTACAAGCGCTGATTACAATAATATTCAGCAATAAAATTATTGCAGTGATTTTTGAAATAAATTTCATTTATTTTTTTGTGTTTGCAGTATTTTGATTGCCCGCAAACTGTTTTATTAAATTAAAGGCTAAAGCGGCTGCCTCCTTTACCTTTTCGGGATGCCCGGTTACAAAGTTTGTAACGCCATACATCAATGCCGTACCCATCAGCTTTCTTACGGGACTGTGAGAAAAACCTACAAATACTGCTTTAGAAACATAACCAACAGCCAGCCCTATTGCTGTGTTCGTTAAGTCATCCTTTACATCCTGCGATGCCGAAACCTGTGTGATGGTATTCTTTATCAGATTGATTGGTTTTACACTTTCATACGCCAGCAGAAATTGCTCTTTTACGATGCTTTCTTCTACAGTGTATTGTTGCTCCAATTGAAGTATTGCCTCCCTGAGTTGTTCTGATGAATTAATATTTTCCATGATTATAATTTATTGCAACACTTCTTTAATAATGAAATCGCTCAATGGTTTTTGAATCCATTTTTTCAGGAACAGGTGAAGTACCATTCCGCTTATAAAATAAAATGCAGCCACTATAAAAAAGCCATAGTAAATTTTACCAAGCGCTTCGCCTAAGTATAAAGCAATACCTATGTTAAGCACTAAAGCAAACAGCGACATCATTACAATTACGCTTAGTCTTGAAACCACTGCCGTAGCAACAACAGTTGTTGTTTCTAACGATTTTAATTTGGTTAATTGAATGGCTGTTTTTGCATACTGCCCGCCCTTTTCGTAAAGTGTTTCAATTTGTAAGGTGGGTGTAATTGTTTCCATTTTTTAATTGTTTAAATAAATAAACAGAGGGTAATGTTTTAATAGACATTACCCTCTGTTTATGTAACTGCTTAATTAATGTTTAACTGCTGCTGCAACTTCTTTAACTGCATCATCGGCTCCATGTGCCATGCGGCTTGCATCCTCTTTTACCTGTTGAAACTGCTGTGTTACTGTTTCAATAAACTCATTGAATTTTTCACCCAAATCACCGGCATAGTCATCGCCTTTTTGTTTGATTTTCTTTCTTGTATTTGAACCCTTATCAGGAGCAAATAAAATTCCCAATGTAGCGCCTACGGCAACACCTGCCAACACACCTAATAACACTTTTCCTGAACTCATGATTTTGATTTTATTTCCCGCAGATTTTGCGTGTTCAAAGGTGCTTGCTTTGCGGGCAAAAGTGTTACACAATTAAAATTGAGAATTACATGATTCACACATTCTCTAATGTGAGCGTGCGTTTTTGCTTTAGCAGCTTATAGTAAGTAGGTGTTAATCCTGTTACTTTCTTAAACTGGTTTGATAAGTGTGCAACGCTGCTGTAATTGAGCTTGTAAGATATTTGCGTAAGGTTAAGTTCATCATAAAGCAGCAGTTCTTTCACCCTTTCAATTTTATGCGCAATAATAAAATGCTCAATAGTTATGCCTGTAGTTTCAGAAAAAATATTGGCAAGGTAGGTGTAGTCATAATCCAGTTTGTTTGCCAAGTAATCCGAAAAATTTGTTTTGGGCAGTTCGCTTGCGTAGTGAACCATTTCCACTATTACATTTTTTATTTTTTCTATCAGCATGGCTTTCTGGTCATCCATCAATTCAAGCCCTGATTTCAGCAAAGCAATTTTTAGCTCATTGCGTTGTGCGTTGGTAATATCTTCTGCTATTTCCACTTCGCCCAAGTCAACGGTTATATATTGAAGTCCCATTTTCTTCAGCTCTTCTTTCACCATCATCTTGCAGCGAATGCTTACCATGTATTTAATGAATAATTTCATTCGTGTTTATTGTTGTGTATGAAAATCCGGCTAAACTGCTTACCCGCCAAAGAACTGCAATGATGTGTAGCAGATGCACAATCTACACTTAATTATCGGCTATAAGTGTGAAAGATGTAATTCTAAACTTTTATTGTGTAACGCATTAACGTGCAGACATAAGCACTTTTGCAACATAAAATTGTAATACGCATATCATGGAAAATCTCTTGTATCTGGTAGCAGTCATTTTAGTTATAGGTTGGGCTGTAGGTTTCTTTGCCTTTCAGGCAGGCGGTATCATTCATGTGCTGCTGGTAATCGCTTTGATTGCTGTAATACTTCGTGTGATACGCGGCAAAAGTGTTCTGTAACTATATTATTTATTAAATCTTTTAATCATCAAAAAAACAAACAACATGCATAAAAATGTATTTATCGCCACTGCAACAGCGCTGGTACTTTCAATGGGAATTTCTTCTTGCAGCAAATGTCAGGTTTGCACAAAACCTTCTGAACCTGAAGTGCGCCTTTGCAAAGGCGACTATAGCACTGAAACAGAATATGGCTTTGCCGTGGATGTAAAAGAAGGACAAGGCTACGAGTGCAAAGCAAGTATCTAAAAACCTTTTTGAAATTTAATTAAAAAGACAAACCATCGGAAGCCTTCGGGTTTTCGGTGCTTTGTTTTTAAAATTTCAGCCGCAAACGGAGTAGAGATAAGGAGTTTTCTAATAAATGAAGGGGGAGGCAACTTTGTTAGAATAAAATAGTTTTTTTGGGCGATAATAATTGAGCTATCAAACAGAAAACCATAGTTATTGCAGGAGGCGGGGCGGCAGGTTTTTTTGCGGCAATAAATATTGCTGAATCGCACCCTGAATATCAAGTTATTATTCTTGAAAAATCTCCGAAGCTGTTAGAAAAAGTGCGCATCAGCGGAGGCGGCAGATGCAATGTAACGCATGCTTGTTTTGAACCGAAGGTTTTGGTGAAAAATTATCCTCGTGGTGAAGCTGAATTGCTAAGTCCGTTTATCCGGTTTAACCCTATAAATACTATCCAATGGTTTCAAAAAAGAGGTGTTGAAATAAAAAAAGAAGCAGACGGAAGAATGTTTCCGGTTACGGATAATTCTGAAACAATTATCGAGTGTTTTTTAGCGCAGGCAAAGCGATTGAAAATAGAAATCAAAACGCTTGAAGGCATTGAAAAATTAGCGCAACAAGAAAATCTTACATGGAAAATCACTACCAACCGCAATCAGGAAATTATTGCCGATGCAGTTGTGGTTACAACTGGCAGCGCAGCCAAAATGTGGCAGATAATAGAAACACTTGGGCATACGATTGTGCCTCCCGTTCCATCGCTTTTTACTTTCAACATAAAAGATGCGCGGATTGAAGGTTTGTCGGGGGTGGCGTTGCGGCATGTTACGGCAAGTGTGAAGCCGCTTAAATTACAAACGGAGGGCGCATTGCTGATTACACACTGGGGTTTGAGCGGACCTGCAATTTTGCGTTTGTCGGCATGGGGTGCGCGAGCTTTGCACGAGTGCAATTATCAGTTTGAGGTGCAAATAGGTTTTACGGGAAAAGGTTTGCATGAAACAATAGCACACATAGAAAAATACAAACTCAGCAATCCGCAAAAACAGATTGGCGCGAATCCGCTTTTTGATATTCCGCAACGACTTTGGAAAAGTATTCTCCCTGAAAGAATTGCAGCAAAAAAATGGAGTGAAGCGGGCAAGAAAGACATGAATGAAATTGTTGAGTTGCTGTGTCGTGCAACATTTAAAGTTTCGGGAAAAAGTACCAATAAAGATGAGTTTGTAACTGCGGGAGGTGTTGCATTGAAGGAAGTAGATTTCAAAACCATGCAATCGAAGAAAGCACCGAATCTGTATTTTGCAGGGGAAGTATTAAATATTGATGCGATTACGGGCGGCTTTAATTTTCAGGCGGCATGGACAACTGCATGGGTAGTTGCTCAAAGTCTATAGTGCGAACAAGAGTTGATGGAGCTACTGCGTACCCGCAAATCCATAGCTTGCAGTCAATATTGACAAGGTATCGCTGCCATTTCCACATTAGGCAAAATCGCAAATTCATTAAGGGAATTGTTCGGGGAGTATCAGGGGTGATTTGTAACAAACCAACTCTCTCTGCCCGGTAAGAATCCCCTGCTTTTCTGCAAACCGGAAATATCTTATCTGTATATCTTCGCACTTGTAAAATCAAACGTCTGTGATTTGACTATACAACAGTCTTTCATAAAAAATTATCATTCAACGGTAATAAATTCAAACTATGCTTAAACATTTACTTGCATTTTCATTAGCCGCTTCCGCGCTGTCGGGCGTGTTTGCGCAGACAGTTTCCGCAGGCGATGCGCACAGCTTTTTCGTTTGCAACGACTCCAAATCCCTGCGCTATTGCGGTGGGAAACCCAACAACCAAGTGCCTGCCGCAAGCAATACGCCTGCTTCATTCAGCCTTTCGTTGCCTGCGGGCGTAACCGTTAAAGCCATTTCTGCGGGCGGCTATCACACGCTTTTTTTGCTTAGCAACGGCAAAGTATTTTCGCTCGGAAACAATTTTTACGGGCAGCTTGGCGATGGCACAAACACCGACCGCACCACACCCGTTGAAGTGAAAAACATAACCACCGCAGTAAGCATAGGAACGGGTTCGGCAAATTCCTATTTCGTTCTGGCAAACGACAGCGTGAAAGTTTGCGGCAACAACGGATACGGACAATTGGGCATCAACACCATTCAAACAACAAAAATTTCTTCCGTTGCGAATATGTTTTCAATGACCAATGCCGCCA
>CAZSEG010000124.1:0-9720 GCA_964605875.1 uncultured Chitinophagaceae bacterium | reverse complement strand
ATTTTAATAGTTGCATTAGTAACATTCCAAAGCTACGGACAAGTAACGGTTGCTGCGCCAATGATTTCTGCCACCAACGCTAAACTCACTAATGGTAGCAACACTATCATTAGTACGGTTGGCGAAATAACCGTGATTGGCAAAGCGGGAAACCTGTATTTAGGTTCGGGCTTTTACCGTTCCAATCCGGGCAGCGAAGCAGCAACAGGCATAAGCGACATTGCAAACGAAACAGCATTGAAAGTTTACCCGAATCCTTTTACAGACAAACTTACGCTTGAACCGCAAGCAGACTTTGCGCTGTTTGATATGACAGGGAAACAGGTATATGCTTCCATAAGCAAAAACGATTTATCACTACTGCCCGCAGGCAATTATGTTTTACAATCGGGCAAAGCAAACATGAAAGTATTGAAGAAGTAACAACAAAAATTTAACTGAAATTCATTTCATTCATTTAGTCGCTGATTGAAGAAGCGCGGTGTTTTACATCGCGCTCTTTCTCTGATTGCGCAAACCAAAAAGCAAAAAATTATGGAGCAAAAACTTAAAAACATTTTTACATTTCTGAATGATAACCGCAAGTATAATCGTGCATTACAGGAAAGGCATTATCAATCTATAATTCTGCCGTATGATAATACGAAAGAAAGAGTTGTATCGTTGTTGTATGACATCGCCAATTCTCAAAGCCAACCAAAGATTGATTGTCTTGCCGATTTTTTTGATAATATACACGAGGAAACATCTACTTTCAATTCACTAAAACACTTTACGACAAGATTATATGCGATAAAGGAAATCAAATCACCAAACCAACCAGAAAGTCCATTTAATAGCCTTTATAATGGAATGAAAAGTCAAAGTGGTTGGGGTGATAAAACTGCTGCATTGTTTACTAAAGTAATCTACCACTTACATAATGGAGAGTATTCTGACGGTTTAAAAGTGTGGACTGATGTACCAAGCGCAATAAGTAAAGAAGATAAGTTGTATTTACCTGTTGATACAGTTATAATTTCCATTTTCAATAAACTTGATAGCAACTCAAATTGGAGTTTTAAAAGTATTAACGAAATGCTAACTGCTATTTATACAACACAACAAATTGAGGTTTGGGACGACCTTTGGTTTTGGGGTTTCATTACTCAAAATGGTTCAGGCAACCAGAGAGAAATTAAGACAAATATTGAGAAATATTGGTCATTAAAAAGTAGTGATAAAACACCCGAAATAATTGAGAAAATTAAACAGAAGGCAGAAGAATTCATCACAACATTAGAATCCAATGATTTTTAAAGATTAAAAAGTTCTTTTGAAAAATTCACCACTTGTCATTTGTTTTGCTAACGAAATATAACTACTGCTATTAGTATCTAATTTCAGTTTAGCTTTTATTTCTTGTGGTGTTTCCAAATCAGCCAATTCAAATACTTTTGCTGAATATTGGTTTGTCTTTCCGCTACCCTTTATTATAACGCCAATCATATCCCAATCTTCCAAATATACCATTTTAACATCTTTACTTTCAACATTGAATGCTTGTAATACAAGAGGACGAATTTTACGCATTATTGTCTGTGGTTCTTCCTCATTTTCTTCATTAAGGTTTGCTTCCGAAATAAACTCATCTATTGCTAATAACTTCATATTCTATTTATTCTTTTTCAACAAGTGCCACTCATGGCTTAATTCAAAACTTTTAATCCAGTTAAATTTTAAATGAAAACAAGAAGCAGGTTTCCCTGCTTACTTGTTTCAGTAGCTTAACTGGAGAAAGCTACCCTCTTGCGAAGGGTCTTATAGGGGTTCGATTCCCCTCTGAAATACAGTTTAACAACCTTTTTCTAATGAACCGCTTGGTCTCCGATGCTCTTCTACTTAGCATCGTATTATCAATTAGCTGAATATGTATTTCTTAGATTTTCAAAAACAATTTCCAACAGAACAATCAGTAATCAAACATTTCATTACTGTCAGATATAAAAATGGTTTTGCTTGCCATCACTGTAATTCGACCAGAATTTATCAGAAAAAAGACAGACCCAAGGTGTTTCATTGTGATTCTTGCAAAAACACATTTTCAATTTTTAAAGACACAATCTTTGAAGATACGAGAACAGACCTACGGAAATGGTTTTACGCTATACATTTATTTCTAAACGGAAAGAAAGGAATTTCAGGTTTGCAATTACAACGGGAAATTGGTGTTACTTACAAATGTGCTTGGCGTATGCTTAAACAGATACGTTTGGCTATGGGAAACCAAGAAACAGCAGATTACTTCCAAACAATCGTAGAAATTGATGAAACCTATGTAGGAGGAAAGCCAAGAAAACGCAAATTGAATGGTGAACCCAAACCTAAACGCGGACGAGGTACAAAGAAAACTCCTGTTATTGGTATTATAGACAGATTGAATAGGAAGGTACACGCTAAAGTAGCATTGCCTGATAAGCACGGAAAGAAACTATCTGGTAAACAATTGCTTTCCGTATTAACTCAAGTAACAAAGGCTGGTGCTACTGTAATGACTGATGAATTTCTTGGATATAGAATTTTAAGCAAGAAAGGATTTACTCACTTGAAAATTGACCATACTAAAGAATATGCCAATGGAGAAATACACACAAACGGTATCGAATCGTTCTGGGCAACATTGAAAAGAGGTGTTTACGGAGTGTATCACAGCATTTCAGTTAAGTATTTACAGAACTATGTAGATGAGTTTTCTTTTAGGTATAACAATAGATTTCATCCAAATGTTTTTGACTTGGTTTTGGAGAGGAGTATAAATAAGATATAATGCTAAACTATTGCTTTTTTGCTGAAAATGTACTATCTTGCTTTTCTAAAAGATGGGGATATATTTGTGCCGCAATAAAAGTAGAAGTGTGGTTGGGGATTGCTACAAATGTTAATTCATTGTTTACAAATATAGAAGGTAAAATCTTTGAAATTATATCATAAAACTATTTCTTGCGTTTAATATTCAAATATAACTAATGGCAACATCTGAAACTGACAAAATTCTTCTTGAATTCAAAAAATTACAATCAAGCATTGATAAGAGATTCGATGCTGTTGATAAAGATTTAAGTGAAATCAAAGACACTTTAAGAAAAATACAAAAGTTTATTCCTCTTGATAATGCGGATTTTAATATTCATGTAAGCCAATCAAACGGTGCTAAAAAGCCCACTCCAAAATCTGTTACAGAAAACAGGAAAAGAGCAACGGTATAATTTACAGTTAATAGTCCTTTATTTCTTTTCTAATCACCTGCAACATGATTTAAAATTAAGAATCAATTTTAAATTAAGAACTACCAACGGGAATCGAACCCGTATCTAAGGCTTGCGAGGCACTTATTTTATCCAGTTAAAATATGGTAGTAGAGAAAAGGGGGTGTACCCCTTTTCTCATATCTAAAATCTAACTGGGCTAAAAGTTTTAAATTGAATCAAATATTTTTTGGATTTCTCGTTGGGAATCAGTTTTGAATTAATTGAAAGAGAAATATTATGTTCTTTGATTTAATCGTTGAAAAGGTGAGTAGAAAATAAAAAACCAGCCTTAGCTGGTCGTCTTGTTTACTTTCCAAACTTCACGGTGATGGTGAAGAATTTACACGTAAACTTGATTCTTAGCCAAAGGCTGGAAATCAACTTTTTCATAATAAAAAAAATGATTATTTACCTCGCTTTTTCAGCGATTAAATCAAAGATAAAAAGGTATTTCAGCAGGGATTCGAACCACTAACGACCCTTAGAAACAAGTAAGCAATGTTCGCTTGCAATCATAAACTTTCTATATTTTTTAAATATCGCAATTCTCTTTCTTTAATAAATTCTGCAAGTTGTGTCAAATATTGACGTCCAAAATTTAAAATAGTGGTAACATCTACTTCACCGCAATCAGGACGGTTTATAGTTTTTTTCTTATTAAATCTCGTAATATCTGGACGTTGAACAATATCAAAATCAAGTAACAAATCTAACTTTGTATCAGGATAGTTGTAAGGTGATAAAACAATTTCATATGTTCTATAAACAACTATACCTCCGAAAATCATAATATCTCTTTCTAAAAGAAAGACTTTATTAAGAAACTTAAATTTGAAATAATTCCCTTTAAATTCTAAAATTTCAGAAACAGATTTGAATTCATTTTCATTGCTACTAAAAAATGATTTGAAATTTTCTAATAGATTATCTGAAATTCTTATTAAACCACTATTGGTATGTTGTAATTCCACTTCTCTTAGACTTTTAATGATTGGTCTAAAATAAAATTTTTTCCAAATTGCTTTGAAAAAATATATCGATTTATTCATACCAAATTTAAAAATTGATTTGGGTGTGTTGTTGGGGAATGTGATAATTCAAGTTTTTAATTAGTATGAATCTATTTGAAAGGATTAAAACTGTTTTTAAAAAGATATTTTCGCCAAGTGTAGCAAAGCCACTTGTCCATAAAAAAGAAGTTAAAGAATTACCAAATGGTACAAAGATAATTAGACACACAATCAGATTTAGCACTGCTAAATCTCCGTAGTTCGCAAAAATTTTAATGAGCAAACATCTCCTTTAATTTTTTCATTATCTGCAAGCACATCTATCCTAACTTTTAAAAAAGAAGAGTATTTATCTAATTCTCTTAGCGGGATATTATAAATGATTCTTGAATGAGCAGGTATTTGTTTTTTAATACTTCTTTCTAATACAGGTATATAAACAAACCATAATTTAATTGATATGGTTATACTATTTGTTCAAAAACTAAAGAGGTGTAAATTATTACCGACATTTGAATTTTTTTAACACCAAAGTTAAAAAATTTCTGTAGTATATTTGAATATCATCTTGAATTAGACGATGGGACGAGTGAGGTGGATTTCTGAAATATAGCTTTGTGTTTTGTTATTATAATGGTTTAAATCACTCATTGATAGTTTGAAACCGTTACACAATAAATCTTGGACTTCATTCAGATTGTTTAAATTATCTGGTATTTTCGATTCTGTAATAAAATAAAAGCATTTTGCATCTCTTGTTTTCATAATTCATTCAAAAATGATTTTGTTTTCTTAGAGAAGTTGTTGGAAATCAGTAGTTAGAGCTGATTAGTACGAGTGGGGATAGTTCCGTTTTATTTTATCCAACCCTTTTCCAAAAGATACTCGGCAATCTGAACGGCATTGGTGGCTGCGCCTTTTCGCAGGTTATCAGAAACAATCCAGCAGTTTAAAGTATTTGCCTGCGATTCATCTCTGCGGATTCTTCCCACAAAAGTTTCGTCTTTATCGTGCGCCAGAATCGGCATAGGATATTTCAGGTTCTTCACATCATCATATACCACAACTCCCGAAGTATTAGCTAATAATTCACGCACATCGTTTTCATTGAAATCATTTTCAAACTCAATGTTTACACTTTCGCTGTGTCCGCCAATGGTTGGAATGCGAACGGTTGTAGCCGTTACACGAATGCTATCATCGCCCATAATCTTTTTGGTTTCGTTCACCATTTTCATTTCTTCTTTGGTGTAGCCGTTATCCAAAAACACATCAATATGCGGCAAAGCATTCATATCAATTTGATAAGGATAAGCCATTTCAACCCCACCTAAATCCTCCCCGAAGGGGAGGACTTTTTCCTCCTTCAAAATATTGCCTACTGAAATTCTTCTTTCACTCATCATTTGGTCAACAGCTTTTTTTCCTGTTCCTGTAACACTTTGGTAGGTTGAAACCACTACCCTTTTGATTTTATATTTATCGTGCAAAGGCTTCAACACCACAACCATTTGTATGGTTGAACAATTGGGGTTGGCAATAATTTTGCTGTTGGTGCTTAGCGCATCGGCATTCACTTCGGGCACTACCAAAGGAATGTCAGGTTCCATGCGCCATGCCGAAGAATTATCAATAACATAAATGCCTGCTTCGGCAAACTTTGGCGCAAGCTCTTTTGAAGTGCTGCCACCTGCCGAGAAGATAGCCACAGCAGGTTTTAGTGCAATTGCATCCTGCCATGTAACCACACTGTATTCCTTATTCTTAAAAGTAACCTTCTTGCCAACCGATTTTTCTGATGCCACGGGAATAATTTCACTAATCGGAAAATTGCGCTCTGCGAGCACCTGCAACATTTTGGTTCCTACCAAACCCGTTGCGCCTACTACTGCTACCTTCATCTTATTTTAATTAAAAAATTGAGGCGCGAAAGTAAAGCCTGCAATTCTATTTTTTTGAAAATCTTTAGCTATATCATTTGCAATGCTATTTTTGTCGGTCTTTAAACTACAATAGTTTCAACTTAGCTTCGTCTCAACAACAATTACATTCAAATTTTTTCTTTTATTATGGGTCAGTTCTTCAAGTTCACGTTCGCCACCATCTTTGGCATATTTTTATTCCTTGTTCTATCACTTTTGTTGCTCGTTGGCATTGGCGCTGCGGCTTCGGGCAAGAAAACAACAAATATAGAGTCTAACTCTATCTTGAAATTAGAGTTGAATTACAACATTCCCGAAAAATCCAATGAAGACCCGTTTGCGGATATTGACCTTCAAACCTTCAAGCCTAAAAAAGCTGTGGGATTGGCAGAGATTTTAAAAAGCATTGAACATGCCAAAACCGATAAAAACATTGCAGGTATCTATCTGCCTTTAGGCATTACACCAAATGGTTTTGCAACATTAGAAGCCATCCGCAACAAGCTGATTGACTTTAAAACATCGGGCAAATTCGTTTACGCTTATGGCGTGTTGGTGAGCCAGAAAAGTTACTACTTAGCTACCGTTGCCGATAAATTATTTATTGACAAAAACGGCTATCTCGAATTGCGTGGATTGGGCAGCCAGATTCCTTATTTCAAAAATACTTTTGATAAGTATGGTATTGAAGTGCAGGAGTTTCATGTGGGCGCATTTAAAAGCGCTATCGAGCCTTTCATCCGCAGTAACATGAGTGAGCCGAATCGCGAACAAACCACTTTGTTGTTGGGTGATTTGCAGCAGCGTATGGTGAATAACATTGCCGAAGCCAGAAAAATTGAACCTGCATTTTTTCAAAACATTTTAGACAGCTTAAAAGCTACCAATGCTAAGGATTGCAAGGATTTGGGCTTGGTAGAAGAAGATATTTATTACGACCAATTGCTTGCTAAATTCATGGAAAAAACAGGAGCGAAAAAAACTAAAGACATAGAGTTTGTAGAGCTTGCCAAATATGTTTCTGTTTTGGATGATTCTAAAAATGATTCTAAGAATAAAGTTGCGGTTGTTGTATTGGAAGGCAGCATAGTTGACGGTGAAGGCGGGCAAGGTGATATTGGCGGAGATAAAGTGGCAAAATTGTTGCGTAAGCTGCGCGAAGACGAGAAGGTGAAAGCCGTTGTGATGCGCGTCAACTCCCCTGGCGGCAGCGCGGTTGCCAGCGACATTATATGGCGCGAAGTTTCGCTTACCAAAAAAGATAAACCCGTGGTGGTTTCGTTTGGCGATGTGGCGGCTTCGGGCGGATATTATATTTCGTGCGGTGCAGATAGAATTTTTGCGCAGCCCAACACCATCACAGGTTCTATTGGCGTGTTCGGGTTGATTCCAAACTTTCAAAAGCTGCTTACAAACCAATTGGGTGTTACTTTTGACGAAGTAGAACTGTCGCAACATGCCGTGTTCGGTGGCGGCACAAAACCTTTGGATGCCTTTGAAAGCAAAGTGGTGCAAGCGGAAGTGGAAAGAGTTTACAGCGATTTCAAAAGCCGTGTTGCGGAAGGCAGAAACAAGCCCGAAGAAGAGATTGAAAAAATTGCACAAGGCAGGGTTTGGACAGGTACACAAGGACTTGAAAGAGGTTTGGTTGATGAAATTGGCAGCTTAGATGATGCAATAGCTTTTGCAGTAAAAAAAGCTGCTTTGAAAGACCACAAAGTGAAGTTCTATCCCGAAGAAAAATCTTTTGCCGAGCAGCTTTCGGAGAGCTTTGCAGAAATGAAAACCAACTGGGTGAAAGAACAGGTTGGCGAACACTACCAACTGTTGCAAACCATCAAACAATTAAAATCAAGAAGCGGTGTTCAGTGCCGTATGCCGATGGAAACGGAGGGATTGTAACAGGCAGAGTAATCTACAATTCCCTCTCTTTAACTCACCGTTTTGCAACAAAAAATCCCGCCTTTTTTTCCAAAAGCGGGATAGAAATATAGTTAATTCCGATAGCGGGCTATGTCCAAAACTTGTTTTGGCTATGTAAACTTTAGTTTTTTGATTGCGCACAGAGTAAGGGAGAACACAGAGCGTTTGCTTACACAAACAAATACAACTCGTAACACTATGTTTCTATGTGGTTAAATATTTCATTGTTCCGGTTACATTTTCAGTAACCAAACATTAGCTGCTTTCTCTTTTGCCGAAGACAGAACCGAAAGCGCGTCTTTGTAATTATCGGCAGCATAAAAACCAACAGCTGTAAGCGCATTGCGTTTAGTTTTCAGCAGCGGAGTTTGTCCTCCGAAATCGCTATTCAATTGCGCATATACAGCATCCGCATTTTCCTCTTTAGAAAATGCACCAACAATGACATAGTAACCCTGTTTAGGTTCAGAAAAAGAAACTGCATCGGCAGCAATATTTTTGGTTTCCGCAACAGTTGGTGCAGCAGCTACACTTTCTTCAATAATTTCTTCAACAACAGATTCAGGCTCGGCTGCAATCTGCTCAACTTCATTTTCGGGCAATTCACTTTCCACAAAAGAATCAATAGCCGGAGTGAGCGTAGCTTCTGCCTGATGCGATTTATACGGATTGTTTCCAAAATACGAAACCAAACCTGCCGAACCGATGGCAACAAACAAAACAAACAGCGCAGCGTAAGCCGCATAACGCCTGATGTTGCGCAATCTTTTAGCCCTGCGGAAACTTATTGTTTTAGCGGGTTGAACTTTCGGCTGCGGCTGCGCTTCAATAACTTCCTTCTGTTTCTCAACGGGCTTGGCTACTATTGTTCTTAAAGCAAAAGCCGAAGCAAAAAAGTCGCTGCCCGCAGCAGGTGTAAACTGAAGATTGCCTTCATCATCAAAATCTAAAACACCGATATTTTCTAAAGCTATTTTTTCGCCCGAAGCCAATAAGCAATTAGCCGAAGCTACATATTTTTCAACCTGTTTGGCAGCTTCAAGGTAAGATATATTTAATACTGCCGCCAAGTGGTGAATCAGCAAACCATCGCTGCCGGTAAGCCTTGCATTAAATGAAATAATGCGCGATGGAGGTTGCAAAACACCCTCCTCATTCCACGATGCGCCCTTGCGCTGTGCAAGAAATCCGCCCAGCGAAGGCACAATCACACAGTCGTGTAATTGCAGTAAATCAAAAATGTGTTTGGCTATTTGCATGTATTGCTTGGGGCGCAATAGTAAGCGATTGAAAAGAGGTTTTTGTACACTGTTTAAGTGTTGTTGATTAGTTGTTGAGAAAAACTTTTTTACCAACAAGTTGCTAACAAAAAATTATTGCGCGCTGTTTTCTCTTTCAAAATCACACCTCCCAAAATCCCAAATAGAATCGTACTTTCGCGCCTCATTTTTTAAGGCTTTCAGTCATGATTACGGTTTCAAATTTATCACTACGCTACGGCAAACGCGCACTTTTTGAAGAGGTAAATCTTCGCTTCACACCCGGCAATTGCTATGGAATAATTGGCGCAAACGGTGC
>CAZSEG010000123.1:676-9773 GCA_964605875.1 uncultured Chitinophagaceae bacterium | reverse complement strand
TCAGGTTTCACTTCCTCTTTTTTACCTTTCTTATTTCCCTTTGTAGGCACTTCTTCTACTGTAACTCCATCAGTTGCAGCAGGCGGAGTTGCTTCGCCTGTCCCTGCGTCCCCTTCGGAGTTTTGTATTTCATTGGTATATTTCTGCCTTCTGCCCGCAGGTTTTTTAGGCTGCTCTTCCTGAATTTTTTCCTGCGGCAAATCATCGGCAGGAGGCGCATCGTTATTTGCAGGCTCTGCCTGTTGTTGCGGAGCCGCAGGCTCGTCATTCTGAATTTCGTTGGTGTATTTTTTCCTGCGCCCTGCGGGTTTTGGTGTTGCAGGTTGTGTCGCGCCATCTACAGCCGCGCCCGATGTCGGTGATGCAGTTGCAGGCGTTTGTTTTTCTTCGCCATCGCCTTGCAGTGTTTGCGGATCAACAGGTTTTGGCTTCGGTCTTGGTTTCGGCATTTCATCGGGTTTTTCTCCTGCTGCGATTTGCTTTTCACGCATTCTGTCCAAGAAATCCTGACGGTTGGCAGCAGAGCCGATTACATAGCGATAGAACTTTCCGTTATCACCTTTGATAACATTTTTTCCGCTTGGCATCAACGCGCCAATTTGTGTGGCAAACACATCATACGAACTCAAAATGCCCAACACACCGCGCGTATATTCAAAGTAAAACCATTCGCTTGCGCCCGTACGAATATGCACGTTCATATAATCGGAACCTTGACGATAGCCTAATTCAATAAAGCCGTCCACTTTTTTGCTGATGTTCTTTTCGCCCACCAACGCCAAGCCCAATTTACCAACGCTGCGCAGTGTACCGTCCTCTCTGTCAAAAACAAAATTTACGCCCGTAAACACAAGGTTATGAATGAAATCTTTCGGGCGTTTGAAAGTTCCCGCACGGTCGTATTCCTTCATCACGGCATCATCTTTTTTATCATCGCACAACTGCGCTAATTGCTTTTTAAACCTGTCGCCTTCGTAGGAAACCTCATTGTTATCCATGTTGTCGGCATACATGATTTGCGCCAGCTTTTCATCCAATTCTTTATTCGTGCGGATGTCAATTCCTAAA
Organism: uncultured Chitinophagaceae bacterium; assembly: GCA_964605875.1. Lineage (GTDB taxonomy): Bacteria > Bacteroidota > Bacteroidia > Chitinophagales > LD1 > UBA7692. The sequence goes on along the minus strand of CAZSEG010000123.1, from coordinate 8,705 downwards.
GTTGTGTTGAAGCTGAACGTGCCTTTCGCCAAATCATTTTCCACATCGCCCACCATGCGGAAACCAAGCGTGCCGAAGTCTAAACCCGGAGTAAACTCACCTTCGCCATACACGATTCCTTTCTCATCATTGTAGCGCAGAATGTTTCCTTTGGGATTCATGTCCGTAATTTTCTTTTCATCGCCAAACCAATATTCATTCTTTTTGGTGTCGTGATACACAATACCGTTGGCGCGTAAAATAACAGGGTCGGTAAGGTTTTCTTTTACCGAAAGCAGGTTGGAATACAAATGAATTTCTTCTGCTGTTTTTGCACAACTGATGCCTGCAACAACAGGTGTTCCTGTGGCATCTTTTGATTCTGCTTTGTAATGAATTTTCAACTGCTTGGGATTGATGGTATCTTCAAACGAAAACTCCGATGGTTCAACCATACTGTTTTTGTAAGCGATTTTTGAAACGCCTTTAAAAACCATGAACGGATTTTGCGAATACATACTTGCTTCACCGCTGAAAGTTACATTCGGATACAACACAAACTTCATGTTTTCATCAATTGGACCTTTTGAAGAAAGATGATATTCTTCTTCCTTGTTTTTGCGCTCGCCAACCACTGTTTTCTTCACGCTTATATCATCAAAAACAATGGTTTGTTCGGGCGTGTTCAACGCCTGATATTTATACTCGCCACTGCCGCGCAATTCCGCCTTGCTGAGAATATCCAAAGTAGCTTTGGTGATTTTGTGTGTGCCGCTTATCGTATCGGAAATTATAGTTGCATTATGCAATGTGCGCATCTTGGCATCGGCTTCGATAATCACTTTTCCCGAATCGGGAATGATGCGCGAATCGGCAACAATAATTTCGGGAATTTGCTCTACCTGTAATATTGAATTTAATAAATCGTAAGTGGCGCGTTTGGCAATAAATCGCAAACCTTTCTGCGCTTTATTTAATGAAGAAAAATACTCGCCATTGCTGCCTTGCGGAGCTTTAAACTCAAGAATATGCTTATCAATATCCCAACGGAAATCAGGTATTAAAGTGTTGTATTGATTGTAAGCAAATTCAGTGGGAACACCTTTTAAATTGTTGCTGAAATTTCCTTCGCGCTTTGCAAAATCAACTTTCGATTTTACGTTTTGCGAAAGGAAAGCCGTTTCAGTTCCATCGGGTGTTTTGATGCGAAGTTCGGAAGTGTCCGCACCCAAATCTTCTGTCTTAAAATAGAATTGGTTTGAAATCAAATTTGCTTCGTTCCAATCCAAAGTGCCATCGCCAAAAAGCCCTTTGTTGGTGAGCAATAAATTACCTTTCAGTTGCGTTGATTTTCCATACATGGCGAAAGGCGTTTCGGTCATTCGCGCATACATACTGTCGGCTTTGCTTTTCCAAAAAATATCAACACCAACCGATTGCACATCGGGAGTCATTACGCCTGTTTTTGTTGCTGCAATGGTGAATGAATCTGTTTTTGCCAAAACCGAATCGGGATAAAAACGAATGCTCGAAGATGTGAACGCTGCGGTGCTGTGCGTAATCACGCCATCGCCTTTTAAGCCACCGTAATCCAAGTTGATTGCGCCTTTGTAGTTGCCTTTATCTTTGAACAAAGCCAAGCCTTCTTTTGGCGCTTCGGTTTTAAAACCAAGCGACATATCGTCCTGCAATTTCAGGTCTTCTTTTATGTCGGGAAAAATGCCACCGCTCACCAATTTTCCTTTGAAATCAAGCACCGATGGCTCAAGATTATTCAAACTGTCAATCTGAAACGGTTCAACTTCAAAAAAGAAATCTTTCTTGCTGTACGCGCCTTTGTTTTCGGTTGAATCTTCATAATAAACATAAGATGAACTCTTGGTTGTAATGCGCGGAAACTGTTGCAGGCGGGCGCGACCGGACTTGTTGATTGGCGCATCCACTTCCAGCAAACCTTTAAGGTTTTCGAGTTTTGAACGCAATGGTTTCAGAACCTGTTTTCCTTCTTCATCTAATTTATCGCCATCGGGCACAAACATCATCAGCGAATCTACTTTTGGCATGTCCACTTTAAATGTATCGTATTCAAAAGCGTGTCCTTCGCCTGCAATATCAATCCTTCCCGCAATGATGGTTCCGTCTAAAAGCAGGTCGCGGTTCTTTTGCAGTTTCACCGTTTTTTTGCGCGGAAAAAACATCACGTTTGCAGTGTCGCTAATCGGAATCAGGCTCACGCCTTTCAATTCCATATCGGCATTATTGATGTCTAAAAAGTCAATGCCACCGGGCGATACAGAGCGCATTCTGATAATATCGTAATCGGTTTTTTTAGCATTGGCAAGCACATACATATCGGTTTTTTCGCGTATTTTAATCGTGCCTGTTTCCTGATTGTAAATGATGAAACCCTGCTCTACCAATTTGTATAACAAACTTCTGATTTGCACTTCGGTAAGTTTCGGGTCAATTTTTTTGGCATAAGTTTCAGCAGAAATTTCATCAGTGCCTGTTTGACTTTTTAATACCCGAAGAATAGAAAGCGGTTCATACGAGGCTACGCCCTGCATCTGGCGTATTCTGTCTTTATTGAAGTAATTGGTGCTTTCGTAATTTGCGGGATTTACGCCCACGCCCGAAAGGATTTTAAACTGCAATCTTGTTGAATCCAAATTCCATAAAATGGCATCGGTTTCAAATTCGTATTGATGGTATGAATCAATAAATCTTGAACGACCGATAGCCGTTTCGCCACGCAATATTTTCACCTCGCGTTTATCAACTTTATAGTTCAGATTTACGGATGGGTGAAAGATGGAATCTTTGCCGAAGTAGATAACCATTTCGGCTTTTGTGGCGCCTAATTCTTTGTCGCGGATTATCAGAATATCTTTTGAATATGCTTTCATCACCACGCGCTTTCCATCGCGCGAATAGAAGTTGAAACCTGCGCTTTCGCCATTGGAACTGTAGCCCACAACCTTTGTTCCCCAAAAATTAAAACCACCGAAATAATCAACGTTTGGCGCAACCTGATTCAGCACAATATTGTTGTCGTAAGATTCAAATTTCGGATATTGCGAAGCGGTAGAATCGTTATTGAAAACGAGCTTGTCAATGTATTTTCCCAACAAAGTTTTTTTCAAATAATTGGTATTGGTAAAAACCGCTGAATCGGCTGTGAAACCAAAGGAGGAAAGACTTACGGTGTAATTTTTCAACTGGCAAAAAACCTTGTTTACATCTTGGCTCGAACGCTTCCAGTCGGTTTTTCCGCCTTTACCTTCAAACTTATTTTCAACAGGATAATAATAGCCGGATGTATTGTTCACCTGAATAGTATCGGTAGCCAAACAACCGTAAAAACGTGTCTGAGGAATCTTTAAACGCGGCTTGCCGTCTGCGTATTCCAGCTTGCAGTCGGTTGCATCCACTTTCCATGCTTTTGCCTGCGAAATATGCAAGGCATTGGATTCAAAATAAGATTTTGAAAATTCAAGAAACGCTGTAAACTCGCGGTTTGCGCCACGTTTTAAATTGCGCAGCATCTGGACGCATACATCATCCCAATCATTAAATAAGGTTTCAGATTTTCCGCTGTTGGCAAAGGCAACTACAGAGTTTAAATAATTCACGAACGGGGGAGAAGCGGGCATATTTCTTTCGCGCATCACATTGGCAGTGGCTGCCATATATTTTAGTTGCGCTTCGGTGATTTTGCCGTCTTTCAAAACCTTCTGAAAAGCATCCGTAGCCAGCTTGCAATCGGGCAAACCGTTGATGTTCATGAACGCAACAATATCTTTGGCAAACTGGTTCGGCTCGGTTGAAAACTGGGTGTTGTTTTGTGCGTGTATAAAAAACGGCAACAGGATAAAAACGATAATCAGATTTTTCATGCAATAAGTTTACTTTTTACTTTGATGCAAAGCACTTTAAGCGGCTGAAAATAGCATTACTTTGGAAAGCGGAAAGTGAACAGTTGCGAAAAAGCGATTGGATGCAATGATTATGTTGTAAACAATGATTACACAGATTTTGTGCAGGCAATGATTACACGGATTATTGGATTACACAGATTTGATGCAAGCAATGATTACGCAGATTCTCCACTGCCTACTGAATGCAGCCTCTAAATTCTCTCCGCTACATCATATTCGTTGCGGTTGGTTGCGCTGCGCGAAATGAGTTCGGCAAGAAAGCCCGCAAGAAATAATTGCACTCCGATAACCAACAACACCAAGCCGAAATAAAACAAAGGACGATCGGTCATGCGATAGGCTGCAAAAGCAAATTTGACAACAGCAAGATACAGTGATATGCAAAAGCCGATGAAGAAACACAGCACGCCCAAGCCGCCAAAAAGGTGCATCGGACGTTTGGCAAATCCTGTGATAAATGAAACGCTTAATAAATCGAGAAATCCAAAAAGAAAACGCTCTAAACCAAATTTTGTAACACCGTATTTACGCGCCTGATGTTGCACTACTTTTTCGCCAATATTGCCGTAACCTGCGCGCTTTGCCAGCACAGGAATGTAGCGGTGCATTTCGCCATATACCTCAATGCTTTTTACAACTTCATTTTTATAGGCTTTCAAACCGCAATTAAAATCGTGCAGCCTGATGCCTGTTACCAATCGCGTTGCACCGTTGTACAATTTTGTCGGGAGTGTTTTTGTTATCGGGTCGAAACGTTTTTGTTTCCAGCCGCTTACCAAATCAAAGCCATCCTGCGTAATCATTTTGTACAACCCTGGAATTTCTTCGGGGCTGTCCTGCAAATCGGCATCCATTGTAATTACCACATCACCGCCTGCTGCCGCAAAACCATTGTGCAGTGCCGCGCTTTTGCCGTAGTTTCTTCTAAACCTGATTGCTTTGTAATTCGTGTGTTCCGCGACAAGTTGCTGAATCACTTTCCATGAATTATCGCGGCTGCCGTCATCTACTAAAATTACTTCGTAAGTAAAATTATTTACCTGCATCACGCGGTCTATCCATGCCGAAAGTTCGGGGAGAGATTCTGCTTCGTTTAAAAGAGGAACAACAATGGATATATTCATTTACGCTTCGGAGTTTGCTCTATCGTTTCTTCTTACAAATACTGCAATCAACAATGAAAGAATCAAGCCGACAACAGTTGATGAAAGCAATCTTATACTTTGAGATTTTAATGTTGGCGTGTAATCCGTTGCCTTAATCAGTTTCAATTGCTTTTCCATTTGGTCTTCGGGAGTATTGAACTTTTCCATCATGGCTTCTGCTTTTTCAAGCGCAGCTTCTTTTACCACATCTACCAATGCAGGGTCAATAAATTTGAACATGATAAAACCAAACACATCAATTAAAAACGAACCGATAAATGCCGTAATAAATACAGCAATAAATGCCTGCCCGAAACTATTGAAGCCGCCAATTTCCTTGCGGTAAGTAATGCCGCCATACACCATGCAAAAAATCAAAATGATATAAAGTGAAAGTGTAAGGAGAGATGCCAAAAGCGCACCATCAATTACGTAGATTAACACATATCCCGCAATCATCAGCAAGCCCGCTATGATGCCGTATTTAATTGGTGTAGAATATTGCATAACCAAAAATTTATTTAATTAAATGATGAGATAAAGATGCAACTCCGTTATGGATAATTCCTAATGCCTTGCCAAAAAGTTGTTCACCAATAAATGGTGAATTTTTCGAGCGCGACTGAATATCCTTTGTTTCAAAAGTCCATTTTAAATCGGGCGCAAACAAGGTTAAATCAGCGTTCGCGCCTTCTACAATCGCAATGTTTTTTATACCAAGAATATTACGCGCATTGTTGCTGAAAAGATTTACTAAGTCTGTAACATCAATGTGTTCGCGCAGGCGTGTATTGGCAACTGCAAAGGTTGTTTCCAATGCTTCGATTCCAAAATCTGCTTTGTCAAATTCTAACTTCTTGCATTCTTCGTCCTGCGGGCGATGCTGTGAAGTAATCGTGTCAATTATTCCGTCCTTAATTGCTTTAATAATAGCATCCGTTTCTGCTTTAGGGCGCAACGGTGGATTAACTTTCCAGTTGGTATTGTAGCTGCCGACTGCATCATCGGTTGCCCAAAGATTGTAAGCATTTACAGAAGCCGAAACTTGTAATCCTTTTTTCTTAGCAGCCTTAATTAAGTCGGCAGATTTTTTTACCGAAACATCCAAAAAGTGCAACCGCGAACCTGTGTATTCCAAAACATATAAATCACGCGCAACGGCAATTTCTTCGGCAAAAGCAGGCATGGCAGGTAAGCCCAATAAGGTGCTTACCTTGCCTTCGTGCATGGCTCCGTTTTTGGATATGCTTTTATCTTCGGGATGCAGCATTATCAAGCCGCCAAATGCTTTTACATACAGCAATGCGCGTTCAACCATTCCGGCAGTAGGCGAAGTTTTTAAGCCATCGGAAAATGCTACTGCGCCTGCATCATACATATCGTATAAATCGGCAAGTTCTTTGCCTTCGCAATTGTGCGTGAGCGCACCAATCGGCAGCACGTTTACTGCATTTCCTTTTGATTTGTTCAGCACATATTCCACCAAACTTTTTGATTGAATAACAGGCTCGGTATTGGGCATGGCGCAAACGTGCGTGTAGCCGCCCGCAGCAGCAGCTTTGCAGCCTGTTTCTATGGTTTCTTTGTATTCAAAACCCGGGTCGGCAAAAAAACAATTCATGTCCACCCACCCGCGACTGATGTGCAAACCGTTGAACTTTACTTCCCGGAATTTTTGAGTGTTGCGAAGGTTGCTGCCAATCTTTTTGACAACACCGTTTTCAATCAATAAATCTTTTACCGTGTTGTGATGCGAAGAACCGGTATCAATAATTTTTGCAGCGCGGATAATTATGTTCATGTAGCGTTTTGTACCGGAACTCAAAAATAGAAATGCAAATGATTTGGGTGGAATAAAATTTTGTGATGAAGATAATGAGTGCGGAATTTAAGTCGCTACATCTTCTCCGGCACATCAATTCCCAACAACTTCATACCTTGTTTTAATAATCGCGCAACTTGGGATGAAAGTTGAATACGCAACAATTTATCCTGTTCTTTTTCTGCCGCCAGCACGGGCAGTTCAGCATAAAACTTGTTGTAGCTCTGCGCCAGTTTGTAAACGAAATTTGCAATCTCGCTTGGGTCAAATTTTTCGGCAGCCGTGCGCACCACATTTGGAAATTCATTCAACTGCAAAATCAAATCGCGCTCCAAAGCATGAAGCGAAATACCTGCGGTTGAAACATCGCCCGAAATATTCTGGCTTGCAGCCTTGCGCAATATGGCGCGAATACGCGCATGTGTATATTGAATAAAAGGTCCTGTGTGTCCGTGAAAATCAATACTTTCTTCGGGATTGAAGATGATTTTTTTGTAAGGGTTTACGCGAAGAATGAAGAACTTCAACGCACCTAAACCAATAGTGCTGTACAGCTTTTTTGCCTCCTCACTGCTGAACTCATCTATCTTGCCTAAAGATTTTGTTTGCGCTTCGGCAATGCGCAACACCTCTGCAATCATATCATCGGCATCGGCAGTTTTGCCTTCGCGGCTTTTAAACCTGCCCGTTGGCGATTCTACCAAAGCATAACTTAAATGATAGATACCGTCTGCCCATTTTTTGCCCAACTTCTGTAGGGCAAGTTTCAGCACTTTAAAATGATAGTCTTGCTCGTTGGCAACCACATACACCATTTTATCCATGCCAAATTCTTCGTAGCGCAGTTGTGCTGTGCCTAAATCCTGCGTGATATAAATAGAAGTGCCATCGCTGCGCAGCAATACTTTTTCATCCAAGCCATCGGCAGTTAAATCTATTGCCACTGCGCCATCGGCACGTTTGTACAACACATTTTTCTGCAAGCCTTCATCAATAATATCCTTGCCGAGCTTATAAGTTTCACTCTCAAAATAATCTTTCTGAAAATCCACGCCAAGGCTGTTATAGGTAAATTTAAAACCATCATATACCCAAGCGTTCATTTTTTTCCAAAGCGTAACGGTAGCTTCATCTCCTGCTTCCCA
>CAZSEG010000123.1:0-666 GCA_964605875.1 uncultured Chitinophagaceae bacterium | reverse complement strand
TCAACAATAAATCTTTAGCCAATTGAAATATGGGCGTTTCCTGTTCGGCAACTTCGCGGTCTTTGCCAATGGCTTTGAAAACATTTTCCACCTCTGCGCCAACATTGTATTTTGCGCGTAGTTGTTCATCCACTATTTTGCCAAACAACACGTAATAATCGCCAACAAAATGAGCACCTGAATCTTTGCTTTCAGGCACGGTATTATTGCCGCGCTCTATGTAGGCTGCCATGCTTTTGCAAATAGAAATGCCACGGTCGTTGTAGATATTCGCTTTGATTACATCGTAGCCGTTTGCGGTCAGTATTTCGCTCATAGAAAAGCCGAGCAGCATATTACGCACATGCCCTATGTGTAAGGGTTTGTTGGTGTTTGGACCGCAGTATTCCAGCAATACTTTTTTATTGTTTTTGGCAAAAACACCGAAGTCTTTTGCGGCAGCAATTTCATTCAGCCTTGTTGTCCAAAACTCATTGGTAAATGTTAGGTTCAGGAAACCTTTTACGACATTAAACTTCTCTAATTCTGCAAGCTGCCGAACAAGATATTCGCCCAACTTTTGCCCTGTTTGCTCAGGGTTCAAGCCCGAGTGTTTTGCCAATGGAAAAATCACAACGGTAAAATCGCCATCGTGGTCGGCTTTAGTAATATTTATGGTTACATCAT
>CAZSEG010000122.1:0-9838 GCA_964605875.1 uncultured Chitinophagaceae bacterium | reverse complement strand
ACCGCTGGTACCGATGTTCACATTTGCAATGCCGCAATCGCTGCCCGCTGCCGAAAGAAAATATTCTGCTTCGCGAAGATTCAAAGTCATAACAGAAGATGAAAGCCCTTGCACCACGCCATTATTGATAGCAACTGCTTCTTCAATTGTGTCGTACGGCATGATATAAAGTATGGGCGCAAAAGTTTCGTGCTGCACAATTTTCATTTCGGGTTTTGCTTCAATAATGCAAGGCTTCACATAGCAGCCGCTTTCAAAATTTTTGCCTTTTAAAACACCGCCCTCAACAAGAATTTTCCCGCCTTCTTTTACTGCTTGGGCAATCGCTTTTTCATATTGCTTCACAGCAATTTTATCTATCAACGGACCAACATGATTTTTTTCATCCAACGGATTGCCAATGCGCAATTGTGTGAATGCTTTTTTCAATCGCTGCTTTAAATCATTGTATTTCGATTGATGGATAATCAATCTGCGCGTGGTGGTGCAGCGTTGCCCTGCAGTGCCCACCGCGCCAAACACAATTGCAGGAATGGCAATATTTAAGTCGGCAAATTCACTTACAATAATCGCGTTGTTGCCGCCCAATTCCAACAAACTTTTACCTAAACGCGCAGCTACATGTTGCGCCACGGCTTTGCCCATGCGCGTGGAACCCGTTGCGCTTACCAATGCAACACGTGTGTCTTTTGCCATCAGCTCACCGATGCCTGCATCGCCAATCAGCAAGCCGCTTAAACCTTCGGGCAGATTATTTTCTTTAAAAACCTGAGCGGTAATTTTTTGACATGCAATGCCGCACAAAGGAGTTTTTTCGCTTGGCTTCCAAACACACACATCTCCGCAAACCCAAGCCAACATTGCATTCCAACTCCACACCGCCACAGGAAAATTAAATGCGCTGATAATGCCGACAATGCCTATTGGATGCCATTGCTCATACATTCTGTGCGCAGGTCTTTCGCTGTGCATGGTTAAGCCGTGCAACTGTCGCGAAAGCCCGACTGCAAAATCACAGATGTCAATCATCTCCTGTACTTCGCCCAAACCTTCCTGTAAACTCTTGCCCATTTCATAACTGACCAATGTGCCGAGCGCGTGTTTTTTTTCGCGCAGTGCATTGCCAATTTGCCGCACAATTTCACCGCGCTTTGGCGCGGGAATTTCCCGCCATTCCAAAAATGCTTTTTGTGCTGTTTTTATTACGCCATCATAATCTTTTGCGGTTGCAGAAAATACTGTTGCAATTTTTTTTCCATCCACAGGTGAAAAAGAATCAATCGTATTTCCCTTTGTTTTAAGCCATGAATTTCCGCTTGATGCGCCAAGATTAGTTGCATCAATGCCTAATTCTCTAAGTATATTTTGAATCATGTTGTATGCTTGATTGCAGCAAAGGAATGATTTTCTGCAAAACACTTTGCTTTGTAAGCACATTCGCTTTTATTTTTATCTTTCGGCAATGGCAAAACGCGCGGTAAAAATTTGTGTAATATCCGATGTCCATTTGGGCTTTGTGGGTTGCCGCGCAAAAGAATTGCTGCGTTATCTTAAAAGCATTGACCCCGAAATTGTAATTCTTAATGGCGATTTTATTGACATCTGGCAGTTTCGCACTTACTATTTTCCTGCATCGCATTCAAAAGTTTTACAACGTATTTTCAAATATGTAAGCAGTGGAAAACAGGTGTATTATCTTACAGGAAATCACGATGAATTGCTGCGCAAATACAGCGGTTTGCAGCTTGGTAATTTTGTGTTGGATGATAAATTAGTGTTGGAATTAGACGGAAAAAAACACTGGTTTTTTCATGGCGATATTTTTGATGTTTCTATCCACGGAGCCAAGTGGTTAGCCAAGTTAGGCAGCCTTGGATATGAGCTGATGATACTGCTGAACAAGCTCGTGAACTTCTTTTTAGAATTGATGGGAAGGGAGAAATCTTCTTTCAGTCAAAACATAAAACGAGCAACAAAACGCGGTGTAAAAAAATTGAATAATTACGAAGTTACCGCAGCCGAAGTCGGTGTTGAAAACGGATATGATTTTGTGATTAACGGACACTCGCATCAGCCGGGCATCAAAGTAATTCGCACAGATAACGGAAGCGTTACTTATGTAAATTCAGGCGATTGGGTAGAAAACATGACCGCGCTTGAATACAACAACGGAGAATGGAAAGTGATTTATTACAAAGACTTAAAGTTTGAAGAAGACTGGCTGAAAATTGATTACAGTGATTTACCGTGAAGCCAATAAATTTTGTCTGTTATCGTTTTCCATTTTTAAAACAAAATGCTCAAAGGATTTTTTGCCATACTTAATTTAATTGCTGTTGCGCTGATGTTGCTTTCGGCAGCTTCTGCCTATATCAATCCGAACAGTGTTTGGCAATTTTCGTTTGCGGGAATTTTGTTTTTGCCTTTGATGATTACAAATGTTGCGTTTGTAGTTTTTTGGTTGCTTGCGCGAAACCGGTTTGTGCTTTTGCCTATTGCGGCATTGTTGTTTTGCTACAAATCTGTGCTGCTTTCATTCGGATTTAATTTTGGTGCGCAGCAAGAAAAAGGCGTGAAAATTTTGGTGTGGAATGTGCGCAATTTTGATTTATACAACTGGAGCAAAAACTTGGAAACACGTGCAGAAATAATGCAGTTGATTGAAGCAGAAAATGCCGATATACTTTGCTTACAGGAGTTTTATACCGATAGCGGAACGTTGATGAACAACATCAAATATCTCGCAGATACTTTGGGTTATTCCTTCCATCATTTTGAACCGACAGTTGAGGTGAACCGTTTGCACAACCGCAAAAAAATTGAGCAAAAATGGGGCGAGGCTACCTTCTCAAAATTTCCGATTATCAACCGCAGCAGGGTTGATTTTATTAACTCAAAAAGTAACGATTGTATTTACACCGATATTTTGGTGCGTGGCGATACGCTGCGGGTTTACAATATGCACCTGCAATCTATTCACTTGGATAACAACGACTATTCTGCCTTGCAGGAAATGGAAGAAAAGCAAAAGCCCGACTGGACAAACATCCGCAAGATTGTACGCAAAATGAGAGCCGGTGCGCGTTCGCGGGCATCGCAGGCAGAGCAGGTTGCCAAAAGCATTCGTAAATTTAAAGGCAGGCAAATTGTGTGTGGCGATTTTAATGATGTGCCAATCAGCTATACCTATAACAAATTAGCGAATGCCAACGAAATGCAGGATGCTTTTGTAGAGAAAGGATTTGCATTCGGCAAAACTTTTATCAATCCGTATTTGTATTTGCGCATTGATAATGTGTTGGCTTCAAAAAATATTCGCATCAACAGCTGGCGCACCAATCGCAAGGTATTAAGCGACCATTATGCGGTGTGTGTGAGTTTTAATTTTTGAAATTCGCAACCTCAGCAGGTAAAGTTTTGAAGGTATTCCTCCCACGCGAGTGCATTTTTACTCCGCGTCCCGCGTTCTTTTTTTCTTGCAATAACATCCCATCAAAGCCGGATAAAGGTATGGCTCTAACTTAACGTTAAAACATTATCTCGCCACGCTCACGCTGCGTTTTTCGCGAATTACCGTAACTTTTACCTGACCCGGATAAGTCATTTCTTTCTCAATTTTTTGAGAAATAGTAAACGAAAGTTCTTCGCTGTTTTTGTCGTCCACTTTATCGGCTTCTACAATTACGCGCAACTCTCTTCCGGCTTGGATGGCATACGCTTTTTCAACGCCTTCAAAACTCTGCGCCAATGCTTCTAAGTCTTTGATACGCTTCAAATAGCTTTCCATGATTTCGCGTCTTGCACCCGGGCGCGCACCGCTTATGGAGTCGCAAACCTGCACAATAGGTGAAATCACAAACTTCATTTCCATTTCATCGTGGTGAGCGCCAACAGCATTTACCACCGATGGATGTTCTCCGTATTTCTCACACAATTTTGCGCCCAACAATGCGTGGCTCAACTCGCTGTCTTCATCAGGCACTTTGCCTATATCATGCAGCAATCCTGCGCGTTTTGCCAATTTCGGATTCAAGCCCAACTCGGCAGCCATTGTAGCGCAAAGATTGGCTACCTCGCGGCTGTGTTGCAACAGGTTTTGTCCGTACGATGAACGGAAACGCATTCTGCCCACGTAGCGCACCAACTCCTGATGCAATCCCTGAACGCCTAAGTCTATCACAGTTCTTTCACCTATTTCAAGAATGTGTTCGCTTAATTGCTTGTTGGTTTTTGCCACCACTTCTTCGATACGCGCAGGGTGGATGCGACCGTCTGTAACCAAGCGTTGCAGGCTCAATCGCGCAATCTCTCTGCGGATAGGGTCGAAGCCCGAAATGATGATAGCTTCGGGCGTATCATCCACCACAAATTCGCAACCTGTGGCGGCTTCCAGTGCGCGGATGTTTCTTCCTTCGCGACCGATGATTTGCCCTTTTTGCTCATCGCTGTCGAGGTTGAAAACACTTACGGTATTTTCAATAGTTACCTCTGATGCGGTGCGCTGAATAGATTGAATGATGATGCGTTTTGCTTCTTTATTGGCTTTTGATTTTGCATCGTCAATAAGGTCTTTGGCAATGGTAAGCGCCTGCGCTTCGGCATCTTTTTTCATGCTTTCCACCAGTTCGCGTTTGGCATCTTCTTTCGACAGGCTGCTGATTTGTTCCAGCTTGCTCACAAAAATTTCGTGGCTCTTTTCAAGGTCTTCGCGCTTGGAATTTACTAATGCCAACTGCCTGTTCAGGTTTTCGCGAACGCTTTCTATTTCCTTTTCTTTTTTTGAAAAATCAGCCTGACCTTTCGACAATTCCGTTTGTTGTTGCTTGATGAGTGTTTCGCGCTCAGCTACTTTTTTGTTGCGCTCCAACACTTCGCTTTCGTGCTTTGTTTTCAGTTGAATGAAATGCTCTTTGGCTTCGAGCATTTTGTCCTTTTTGGCGTTTTCGCCATTGCGCTGCGCATCGGCAATTATTTTATCTGCCTGCGCTTTGGCATCAGTTACTTTTTTCTCGGCATCTGCCAGTTTGCGTGCTGCGGTTTCTTTTGCTTCGGCATCTATTTTTTCTGCCGAACTTTTGCTGCTGGATTTGCCAATGAAGAAACCCGTTGCCACTCCGGCAAGGGCTGCTGCAATGGAAGCGGCTATAATGTAGATTAACATAGAACTTTTTTAATTTATGATGATATAATAGAATACAAATCCAAGAACAAATTAAACTTCACCTCATCCCTGCCCTTCTCCAATGGAGAAGGAAAAAAGAAAGGGTTTTGCCCGGTTGGGTGCGCAGCAGATACAACCTGCATTGCCCGAGCCGTTTAACCGGTTCTTCGCATCATCGAAAAAAAGTGTTGGAAAGAAAACGCCAAAGCGTTTTGTAAAGGAAGAAAATTTATGACAAAGCTGCTGAAAGTAAATTATCTATTTCAGCAAGGTAATCAGTTTCAGTTTGTTGCGACTGTTCATCGCGACTGCGAAGCGATTCAAATTCCACGGCTAACATCAACACACACATTGCCAGATAATCCTGTTTGTCTTTTCCGGCATACAACTTCTGATATTCCTTTATTTTATCATTGATCATAGCTGCCGCGCGTTCCACTTTTGCCTCTTCACCCTTGCGTATCCTCAGCGGATATTGCCGCCCGGCAATGAGAACCTGTATGTGAATTAACGTTTCGCTACTTTCCATTTTCTTCCGATAACTGCGCTATGCAAAGATCTACGGTCTGAATCATTTCATTCACTTTCCGCTTCAATTCGCTTCTTTCCGATGCGCTTGTTTCCGACAAATGCTGCGCTAACTTAGACATTTTTATTTGTTCACCTAAAATCTTAGCCGCTTCGCGCTCTTTTTCAAGCTGTTGATTTAAAAAAACGACCTCATCTTCCAGTTTTTTGTTCTTTTCTTTCAGTTCACTGACACGCTGCACCACTTTTTTGGTTTTGCTAATCAGTGCTTCGGTTTGTTGGCGCGTTGTCATTTTATACCAATTTTAAATTTTAAACTGTCAGAATGTTAATGGTATAATGCCGATGCAACAGCTGTTTATTCCAATGTAATTGGAATATTACAGATATGCTTTCGGTATTATTTGTTTGTAAAGGCGGTGTAAAGTAAGAATGAATTTTTGGATTGTTATTGCGTAAAAGGTTGTCGGGATTTATCTCACTGATTTTTTGCGGTTGCAATCATTTTTCGTTCACTCTTTTCAGCCATTTCGGCAACACGATAATGCCGAGAATAACATAAACGTAATAGCTGAACAGCCGCCACACCGTTGCCACCGTTGCCGATAAGCCCGCAGGAATAAATTCACAATTCAATGCCATGAAACCTAATTCTGCCAAGCCGCTTGCCCCCGGTGTGGAAGGCACTAAAAGAAAAGTCCACAACACATATTGACGCGCAAAAATTTCGCCCATGTTCAAAGCCGAATCCGCAAATGCAAACAACAAACCGTTCACTAACGCATATCTGCTTACCCAACTTATCAGCGTGAACACAATAATTTTCAGCCAAAAAGAAAATGGCTGCCGGGCAAAAGTTGCGGAAGTAACAACCAAATCATCTCCCAAACTTTGCAGGTTGTTTTTAAAGCGCGAAAGCAATCGCCACGAAGCTATTTTGTAGAAGAATTTCCGCGCAAGTTTCGGACTGAAAAACAAGCCCGTGAGCAAAAAAATTGTTGCGATAATCTGTGCGCCATACATTATCCAAGCCCCGCGCGAAAGCGAGCGCAAACCCTGCAACACGGGATGTCCTTCCAAATCTGCGCACTGTGCATCTATCGAAAACAAGCCCGCGCCATAATATGCCACAAGCCCCGAAAACACTACTACAAAAGCAAGATTATCTAAAATGGTAGTGAGCATGATGGTGGCAATAGTTTGCCCGTAGCTGATGCCTTCTTTGCGCAAAATAAAAAGCGCAAGCGCAATGCCACCAACCGCTCCGGGTGTTATTGCGCTGCCAAATTCCCACAATAAAATCACCTGCAAACTCACCCACCAACTTAGCTTGTTTCCGGTAATAACTCTGATGCGATACATATAGGCTGCATCGCGCAGCAGCACGGTGATGAGCGCGAAAATCAAACCCGAAAAAAGCTGTTTGGAAAGCTCTATTTTTTGAAGTGCAGCAGGATTGAAATTAGTGATAATAAGATAGAGCGAAACGCCTGCACCCAACAGCACGGGCAACCATATACGGTTCCATTTTATAGGTGGTGAAACGACTTCATCCTGCAACATCGCCACAAGGAAAGAGCATAATATTCAGAAATGAAAATGTGGTAAGAAGATTTGTGAAAATCAAAGCAATTTACCATTTACGGATTGACGATTTACAGATTGAAAAGCAGAGGATGTTGGTCTAACAGAGTTATGGATTAAAAACAGCCAAATACATCATTTAACCACGACTTGTTCCGCAAAGCGGAATAGAAACATAGTTTTTTTCTTTTCATCAGCTATGTCCAAAACTTGTTTTGGCTATGTAAACTTTTCTTCTTTTATTTCACACAGAGTAAAGGAGAACACAGAGCGTTTGCTTGCGCAAACAAATACAACCCGCAACACTATGTATCTATGTGGTTAAATTTTTATAGTTGTAATATTATCCCTTAACGCTCATTAGTCTAATATCTCTTGTCTATTTATATTTGCCTACAAAACACAACAAAAACAAGTATGAGTGAAACACTTTTAAGCTGGATAGAAATTCCTTCCGAGTCAGATTTTTCTATTTACAATTTACCTTACGGAATTTTTAAAACACAAAACAGAAACCCGCGTGCAGGCGTTGCAATTGGCGAACATATTATTGATTTGAATGTGTTGGCTGCTGCGGGAAAATTCAGCGGCATTGTGAAAGATGTAGATGTGTTTTCAAAAGCTGCTTTGAATGATTTTATTGCGTTGGGCAAACCTGTTACCAACAAAGTACGCACGCGATTACAAGAGTTGCTTGCTGCTGAAAATGCCGAAATGCGCGATGATTATTCATTAAAAAATGAAGCATTAGTTTTGCAAAGTGATGCCGAAATGCTTTTGCCGGTTCACATTCCGAACTATACCGATTTTTATTCGAGTATTGAACACGCTACCAACGTTGGCAAACTCTTTCGTCCCGATAATCCTTTGTTGCCGAATTGGAAACATCTGCCGGTTGCTTATCACGGTCGCGCTTCGTCAATTGTTGTAAGCGGCACGCCAATCCGCAGACCAAAAGGGCAAACAAAAACAGATGATGCTGCCGCGCCTTCTTTTGGCGCAAGCAAGGCTTTGGATATTGAACTGGAAATGGCTTTTGTGGTGGGTAAAGAAACCTCTTTGGGCGAATCGGTAACAACGACTTCTGCCGAAGATTACATTTTCGGTTTGCTGATTTTTAATGACTGGAGTGCGCGTGATATTCAGAAGTGGGAGTATGTGCCGCTTGGTCCTTTTCTTGGAAAAAATTTCGGCTCAACAACTTCTTGCTGGATTGTGCCGCTTGAAGCCTTGAATGATTTTCGCGTTGCCACGCCTGCGCAAGAACCCGAAGTGTTGCCTTACCTGCAACAAAGCGGCAACAACAATTTTGATATTCAGTTAGAGGTTGAACTAACCACTGCAAGCGGTGCATCGGCTGTTGTTTCGCGCAGCAACATGAAGTATTTGTATTGGAGTATGCGCCAACAATTGGCGCATCACACCGTGAATGGTTGCAACACTCAGGTTGGCGATTTGTATGCCAGCGGAACTATCAGCGGACCAACGCCCAATTCGTTAGGTTCGTTTTTAGAAATCACCGAAGGCGGTAAAAAATCAATTACCCTGCCCGATGGCTCGGTGCGTAAATATCTGGAAGATGGCGACACAGTTACGCTTCGCGCTTTTGCTCAAACGGGAAATAAGCGCATCGGCTTTGGTGAATGTAAAGGCACGATTCTTTCTGCACATTCGTAACTATTGACGGATTAACCATCAGCGCGTTTCCTCATTTTCAAATTTACATTTACAGTTTCCTTAACATAAACATAACTTTGGCGGAATAGTATTGCACAAAATTAAGGTGATGGATACCAATGATATTAAGGTGCTGTTAGTGGATGACGAAGCCGATGTGCTGGACTTTATGAAGTATAACCTTGAGCGCGAGGGCTTTTGGGTACACACGGCTACCAACGGTATGGACGGTATTGAAATTGCAAAAAAGGTGTTGCCGCACATCATTATTTTAGACCTGATGATGCCTAAATTAGATGGCATAGAAACCTGCCGCGAGTTGCGCAAACTGCCTCAGTTTAAAAACACTGTCATAACATTTCTCACTGCCCGCGATGAAGACTATTCGCAGATTGCCGGCTTTGAAGTGGGTGCTGATGATTACATCACCAAACCCATCAAGCCGCGTGTTTTTGTGAGCCGCATCCGCGCCCTGATGCGCAGGTTGGAAGGCGCAGAAAAACAAACCAAGATTAGTGCCGGAGGAATTGTGGTGGACAGAGAACGTTATTTAGTAATAAAAAACGGAAAAGAAATTTCGCTGCCGCGCAAAGAATTTGAACTGCTGAATTTGCTGATTGGCAAACCCGGGCGTGTTTTTAAACGCGAAGAAATACTCAGCAAAGTGTGGGGCAACGAAACCATCGTTGGCGACCGCACCATTGACGTACACATCCGCAAGCTGCGCGAAAAATTGGGTGACGATAACTTCAAAACCATCAAAGGCATCGGCTATAAGTTTGATGCTTGAATGCTTCCTGTGGTTGATAGCAGTTTAGACTTTCCAAGTTTTAAAAACAGTATTGTCCGAAACCCTGTAACCAGTTGAGGAAAAAAGCAGAAACTGAT
>CAZSEG010000121.1:0-9911 GCA_964605875.1 uncultured Chitinophagaceae bacterium | reverse complement strand
CATTTAAAAAGAAATAGTAAGTAAGCGGAATGACTGCTATAAAAGTGATGGAATTTTCTTTTGAAAGCAGCGAAAGAAAAAAGCACAGCGCGGCAAAAAACAATTCAGCAACAGATTCTTTTTTCACAAAACGTACTGCAAAAATCAGCGAAGCAACGGCAAACAACATGCTCATAATTTCATCGCGTCCTTTGATGTTGGCAACGGCTTCGGTGTGGATGGGATGCGCGGCATAAAGCATCGCGCACAAAAAAGGAATTGAGATATAGAATGGCGTGTCCTTTTTCTGCGGAATAAGCAACTGAAACAAATAAAAAATCAACATACAACTCACCGCAAACAACAGCACATTTCCCGCGTGGCTCAACATCGGGTTCAAACCAAAAAATTCATACTCTATGGCAAAGGTTGCCACACTTAGCGGGCGGTACCTTCCTCCCGCCACCAAACTTTTTTTCTCTTTAAAAAACCCTTCAAAAACATCATGTGTGAAAATATCTTTTAAGCCTGCAATGCCTTGTGTGGTGTAGATATTTTCAGTTAAAACAATCGCATCATCCGAAGCGTATTTGTTCCAAAGCGTGTTGGAATAAATGAGGCAGGTGAAGATGAATATGATGAGTTGTGGGGTGAGAGGTGAGAGGTGAGAGGTGCGGGTTGCAGGTTGTTGAAGTGGATTTTGTGAAACAACTTCATTTACCTTTTTACCTTTTTCTTTTTTCCTTTTATCGTTTGTACTCATACTGTCAGCTTATATCTTTTGCCGGGCAAACTTACAATCACTCCGTTCATTTCCATTTCTAAAAGTGTTGCAGAGAGTTCGCCCGAATTCAAATTGCATTTGGCAAGCAATATATCAATTCCGCTTTCGCCTCCTTTCAATACATCAAAAATTGCCTGCTCGCTTGGTGCAAGCGCAAGCGTAAGTTGCCGCACTTTGGTTTTGGTTATTGCAGTTTCGCTTTGCCAGTTCATTGATTCAATTACATCGGCTGCACTGTCAATAATTTGCGCTTTGTAGGTTTTAATCAAAAAGTTGCAGCCGCGCGAAAAACGGTCGGTGGTTTTGCCGGGCACTGCAAACACTTCGCGGTTATAGGAGTTGGCAATGTTTGCCGTAATCAAAGCGCCACCTTTCACATCGCTTTCTACCACAATCACCGCATCGCTCATGCCCGAAACTATTCTGTTTCGCTGCGGAAAATTGTGTGGCGTAAATGCACATTGCGAAGTGTATTCGGTAAGTAAACCGCCCTGCTCAATCATGCGTTTGGCAGTGTTGCGATGCTGCGCAGGATAAAGTCTGTTCAAGCCGTGCGCAAGTACGCCAACAGTTTGCAGGTTGTTATCCAATGCCGCATTGTGCGCATAAATATCAATACCATAAGCCAAGCCGCTCAACACCAAAACATTTTGCGCAGCAAAATCTTTCGCCAATTTTTTTGTTACTTCTTTACCGTATTCTGTTGCGTTGCGTGTGCCTACAATGGCAACAACTTTTTGTGCATTCAAATCTGCATTGCCTTTGTAGTAAAGCATTGGCGGTCCGTCATCACATTCTTTCAGGCGATAGGGATAATTGCTTTCAGTAAAAAATACCGGTAGAATATTATGCTTTTCAATGAACAAAATTTCTTCTTCCGCAGCTTTTAAAATTTTTCCTTCGTGTGCGGCTTGCTCAATGATTGCCGCGCGTGCTTCGCCCACCAACGGAATTTTTTTCAGCTTGCTTTTGGTTGCTTTGAAAACATCTTCTGCGCTGCCGCAATAGGCAATCAGATTTTTTGCCAGCACACTGCCCACTTCGGGCAAAAGCGTTAACGCAATATTGTAAAGCAGTTGATTGGGAGCAGCCATTGGATTAGCAGCAATGATTTTTTGCGAAGTAAATATTTATACCCTAGAATTTTATATGAACAGTAATTTGTTTTTCATAACAGTATTTTTTTAATCTTGCCTCTCAAACAATTTAAAACATGAAAAACAAATTTTTCCTTTTAGCAATTCCTTTAATGTTCTTTGCTGCATCATGCAAAAAGCAACCTGTCGCCTGTTTTTCTGCAAGCAAAAATACAGTTGATGTGGGTGAAACAGTAACATTCTCTCATTGTGCAACTGATGCATCTTCCTATCAGTGGGATTTTGGCGATGGCGAAAAAGCAGAGGGCGAATCTGCATCACACGCCTGGACAAAACCGGGTGTGTATGTTGTGCAATTGAAAACGCTTTCAAAAGACAAAAAGAAATTTGACAAATACTCTGTAGCTGTTACCGTAAACGGCAACAATCGTTATCTTACAAAGATTGTTTTGAAAAAATATGCCGAGAAAAAACCTGACAATTCTGTTTGGGATAGTCCGAGTATAATTCCTTTAGTAACTGTCAATCCTGAACCGGATGTTTATGTAAGAATAGGTTTAGCAGCAGGCGGATGGAGTTTCAATACATCTACAAAAACGGATATAAAAATTGCCGATTTACCTTTTACATGGAATCTGACTCAGCAAAATATTTTTATGGCGGCTGACGGATGGAACGTTGATATAAGAGATGATGATAGCTATGGCACGAATTTAAGTTTCGACAGTATGAATTCGTTTTTTATTGCAAATCCTGCCACTGCGGGCAGTGATGGCAAAATTGTTTTAACAGACAATTCCAGCTTGTATGAATTAGAGGTTTATTACGAAAACAGATAATCACTTTTTTCTGTTCAGAATTTAAAAAGAGGCTGCAACTTTCGTTGCAGCCTCTTTTGTTTAGGAACTCTTCCAAAGTTTTAAACATTGGAAAAGTTGCAACAATAAAATCTTGATTTTTCTCATACGGCACAATGTCAAAAGTCATAACACATTCATTTGTTGTCTTTCACTTTTGCCTCATCATTCAAATTAAATATTGAGATATGAAAAAGAATATCGGAGGTTATGACGGCTTTTTAAGAATGTTGATTGCCATGATTTTATTATTCGCTGCTATCATATTTGGTCCATGGTGGCTGGCGTTGTTGGGCGCACCGTTGGTAATTACCAACTTTATGATGTATTGCCCGATTTACGATATGTTGGGCTTGGACTTTAGCGACAAGAAGGCGTGATGAGGATTTGAAGAGGAAGTGATTTCCTGCTGGCAGCGACCGTTAGGACACATTTTTATTTATTTAACCACATAGAAACATAGTTTTATCTGTATAAAACCATGTTTGCGCAAGCAAACACGCTATGTACTCTTCTGCTCTGTGTGAAATCAAAAAAACTAAAGTTTACATAGCCAAAACAAGTTTTGGACATAGCTTGCCCTTTTTATCGCAATCAACTATGTTTCTATGTGGTTAAAATATTTTATCATGTAGTAAGGGAAGATGTGAAAATGGAACAGCCGATGCAGTTGTTCTTTATTAAGTTTCAAAAAACTTCCTAAGTTTTTTGATGCCGTGCAAAGCGGTATATCTTCGCTGCCGTCATGTTTAATATCAATACGCGCAGCGCAGTTTCTAATCTCATTATCATCAATGTTTTGTTTTTTGTTGCTTCGTTCATCAGCGAAAGTGCTTTTGGAATCAACCTGAACAGAACGCTCGGCTTATACTATTTCGATTCGCCTGCGTTTATGCCCGTGCAGTTGCTTACGCACATGTTTTTGCATGGCGGTTTGCTGCACATCTTTTCAAATATGTACGCGCTGTTTTTGTTTGGCACTGCGTTGGAAAGAGTTTGGGGTTCACAGCGTTTTCTTATCTTTTATTTTCTCACGGGTTTTGGCGCAGAGTTGCTGCATCTTGGGGTGAACGCATGGCAGGTGTATAATCATGTTGGCAGCTTTTCCGCAACCGACCAGCAACTGATGATATACAGAACTTTGCAGGAGATTTATTTTATACCAACGGTTGGCGCGAGTGGCGCGGTGTTTGGCGTGTTGGCGGCTTTCGGTTTGCTGTTTCCAAACTCCGAACTAATGCTGATTTTTCCTCCGATTCCGATTAAAGCGAAAGTGTTTGTAACGCTTTATATTATCTGGGAATTGTATCGCGGCATTGCCATGCAGCCGGGCGATAATGTGGCGCATTTTGCGCATTTGGGCGGAGCGATTATGGGCTACATTATTGTGAAGCTGTGGAACAAACGCGGGGATTATTTTTATTAGCACTTATCAATTACCTCCTTTTAATTTTGTAACAATTCAATCCGTTTATCTATCTACTTTTAACGCATATTTTATTTTATGAAATGCCCATGATTCAAAATCTCTAACCGAGAATGAATATCATGGGCATTCCATCTGACTTTTAAAAAACAAATTATATACAGATGAAAAAAATATTCATTGCAATCTCAGTTGTTTTTGTATTGCTGATTGCAGCAGTTGTTGCCGTTCCGTTTTTGTTTAAAGACAAAATAAATGCAGCCGTAAAAGAAGCCATCAACGAAACCGTAAATGCCAAAGTTGATTATGGCGATTTCAGCCTGTCGCTTATCCGCTCGTTTCCGAACTTCAGTTTTTCGCTCAATGATTTATCGGTGATTGGCGTAAACGATTTTAAAGGCGATACGCTAACGCATATCAACAACATCAGCTTTACGGTGGATCTGATGAGTGTGTTTGAGGGCAAGCAATACAAGTTGATTAGCTTGATAGTGGATGAGCCAAACGTTTTTGCCAAAATAAATTACGCAGGCAAATCCAATTGGGATATTGTGAAACCAACGCCCGAAACAAAAAAAGAAGAAACGAAATTCAATGCGCAGCTAAAGAAAATTCTCATCAAAAAAGGTTTGATAACATACAATGATTTGAAAGGCGGCACGGCAGCAAAAATCGTGAACCTGAACTTTGAAGGAAGCGGAGATGTAACACAGGATTTGTATGTTTTGAAAACGCTCACGGGCATTGATGCTTTGACGGTAAAAAGCGGTGGCGTGGCATATTTGAACAATGCAAAATTAGATGCAAAAGTTGATATGGAAGTGGACGGTAAAAATTCAAAATACACTTTTAAAGAAAACGAAATTTCACTCAACGCGCTTACACTCGGCTTCGATGGCTTTGTGCAAACCATCAGCGAAACCATCAACCTTGATGTGAAATTCAAAACAAAACAAGCCGATTTCAAGAGTATTCTTTCCATGATTCCTGCGGTGTATAAAAAGGATTTTGACAAAGTGAAAACAAGCGGTAAACTTGCTTTGGACGGCTTTGTAAAAGGCAAATATTTTGGCGAAGATTATCCTGCTTTTAACCTCAATTTAAAAGTGGAAAATGCCATGTTTCAATATCCTTCGTTACCAACTTCGGTTAAGAATATTCAGATAGCCACAAAGGTTGATAAGGCGCAGGGAAAATTGGATTTGACGGTGATTGACATTCAAAAATTCCATGCCGAATTGGGCAGCGACCCGATTGATGCGCGCGTGAACATTCACACACCAATCAGCGACCCGAATGTAGATGCAACCATCAAAGGCTCTTTGAATTTGGGCAATATTCCGAAATTATATCCGATGGAAGGGGTGAAAAAAATTGAAGGTTTACTTGCGCTTGATATTGGCTTTAAAGGCAGACAAAGCGACATTGATAACAAACGCTACGAAACCATCAAAGCAAGCGGCAATGCAACAGTTACCAATCTTGTGTATGATGCTGCTGAAACCCCTATGCCTGTGAAGGTTTCTAATCTTCAACTCGCTTTCAATCCGCGCAATGTTACACTTTCAAACCTCAACGCTGTGTTGGGCAGAAGCGACTTTCAGGCTTCGGGAACTTTAGATAATTTCATTGCTTACGCTTTCGGCAAAGGCGATTTGGTTGGTGAAATAAATTTGAAAAGCAATGTGTTTGATGCCAACCAATTTATTGGAACAGACGATAAACCCGCTGCGAAAAAAGATACTGTAACGGAGTTCTTCCGTGTACCGAAAGCCATTGATTTTAAAGCCAATTCTCAGTTCGGCAAAATCTTTTACGAAAAATTGGTGTTGAGCAATGTGAGCGGAAATGTAACGGTGAAAAACGAAGCCATCAACCTGAACGATTTGTTTGCAAACCTGTTGGGCGGCAGCGCAAATATTTCTGCGCGCTACAACACAAAACAACAAAGTTATCCCGATGTAACATTCAATTACGACATCAGAAATTTTGATTTTCAGGAAACTTTCAAGTTTGTGGAAATGGCTGAAAAAATTTCACCAATCATCAAACATATTGAAGGAAATTTCAGCAGTAATTTAATCGGCAGCGGCAAATTAAATCCCGATATGAGCGTGGATTACGCCTCATTGAAAGGCGATGGCAAAGTGGAAATTCCGACCGCAAGAATTGTGAACATGCCGATTTTGCAAAAGATTGGAGAGGTAACAAAAATACCTGCGCTCAGCAATCCCGAAATTAAAAACGCATGGACTGTTTTGAAATTCAAAGACGGCAGAGTTGCCGTTGAGCCTTCCAACATTAAAATCGGAAATTACAATGTGGCATATCAAGGCACGAATGGTTTCGACCAAACTATTGATTACGACATTCGTTTTGATGTGCCGCAAAGCGAGTTGGGCGCGGCATCTTCTCTGGCGCAAAACATGATTGCAAAAGTGCCGGGTGTGCCATTTAAAATGCCCGATGTAGTGAGCTTTACTTTAAAGGCTACAGGCACGGCATCCAAGCCTCAAATCAAGCTGGCAAAAGTAGGCATGGGCAGCGGCAAAAGCGTGGGCGAAACCGTGAAAGAGCAAGTAGTAGAGCAGGTGAAAGAAAAAGTAGATGAGCTGAAACAAAACGCTCAGGAAGAATTAAACAAACAGAAAGAAGCTGCCGAGCAAAAAGCGCGTGAAGAAGCCGATAGAATCAAACGCGAAGCCGAACAAAAAGCTAAAGAAGCTGCCGACAAAGCCAAAAAAGAAGCAGAGAAAAAAGTGAAAGATGTGCTTAAAAAACCTTGGTAAGCAGTGCCGGAAAATTACCGTTGCCTTGACAATTTTTTCGGGTTTGTATCGCTATATTCACCGCTTCAACTAATATCATGCAAGCAATAATTCCCGTAGCCGGAGCCGGCACTCGCCTTCGTCCGCTCACATACACTCAGCCGAAGGTTTTGATTTCGGTTGCGGGTAAACCGATTTTGTCTTTCATTATTGATAACCTGAAAGCGAGCGGCATTAAAAAATTTGTGTTTGTGATTGGTTATCTGGGCGAAAAAATCAGAGATTTTGTTGAGCAGAAATATCCCGAAATTGATGCTGTGTTTGTAACGCAGGAAAGCCGCGAAGGAATGGGTCATGCTATTTTCAGTGCGCGCGAATCAATTGATGTAAATCAACCTTTGCTGATTCAGCTTGGCGACACGATTACGGATGCAGATTTGAAAGAGATTATTGCTTCAAAAATTTCTACGCTTTGTATAAAAAAAGTGGAAGACCCGCGCATTTTCGGAGTTGCTGAATTGAATGCGGACGGCACGATAAAAGATGTGGTGGAGAAGCCTGTAATTCCAAAGTCGAACATGGCTTTGGTTGGGTTTTATTATGTGGTGGAAACGGGTAAGCTGCTGGATGCTTTGAGCTATAATATTGAACATAACATCCGCACTAATAATGAGTTTCATCTTACCGATGCGTTGCGCAAAATGATTGTAGAAGGCGTGCAATTCAACAGCTATAAAGTGGAGCAGTGGTTTGATTTGGGCAAGAAAGATATTTTGCTGGAAACCAATGCCACGCTGCTGCGCAGGCAGGCAAGCGATAAATTGGTTCGGGGAGAATCCGATAACTCGATTATCATTCCTCCCGTGAGCATTGGCGAGGGCGCAAAGATTTCAAATTCGATTATCGGACCGTTTGTAACCGTTGGTGAAAACACTACCGTGAATTATTCCATTGTTCAAAATTCAATCATCGGCAGCTATACGAAACTTGAAAATGTTACGCTGCAAAATTCGCTGATTGGCAGTGATGCCAGCATCACGGGCTTTACGCAAAGTTTGAACATTGGCGACAACACGGAAATGGATTTGAGGGGCGGTAATTAACGTGAGTTATGGATTAGTTGCCGGTAATGTTACAACCATAAAAATTTCAAGCAACTCAGAACGGCAACGGCTCATTTTCTTCATCTCTTGTCGGGATGAAATCATCGTCCAAATTAGGGGCGTTATCGGATGAACCTGCGCCTGTTTCAATTTTCCATGCTTTTGCATCGGTGTACCATTTACCGTTGTATTCACGGCTTTCAACATCAAACGATACTTTTAGTGCGACACCCGGTTGAAGTCTTTCAATAGAATCGGCTGCGGCATTCCACGCGCTGATAAAAACTTTCTTCGGGAACTTATCTTTTGTTTCAATTACAAATCCCTGTTTTTTCCAGGGTCCGTTTTTTCCTATACCTGTTTGTGCTTCCAAAACCTGCACAAGTGTTCCGTTTATTTCCATGTCTTTTGAAATTATTTGATGATGAATTTTATTTCGGAATGCAATAGTAATAACATAATATTCAGTAAAGAATTTTCAATCTGAAATTGATTCACTTTTGGAGAAACTATTTACCTATAAAATTGGCAAACAGCTTGAACGCGCCCGGTACGCCCGCAGGCAATTCGCGGAAGAAAGAAAGCCCTGTATAAACGTATCTGCCGCTTCCGTAATCGGCATAAATCACAGCATTTTCCAACGGCTTTTCGTTGGTGTCGTTCATGCGCAAAAGCGTTTTGTAATTGCCGTCAATATCTTCGGGAAAATACAAGCCGCGCTCCTGAATCCATCCGTCAAAATCTTTTGCGGTGATTTTATTGGGCGTGTTCAACAAAGGCGAAGCGGCATCAATAAAAGTAACTGCGGCATCTTCTTCGGTAACTCTATCGCGCGACAACTTGAAAGGATAGGGTCCTAAATTTTCCGTTACCAACCGTTGATTAGTGTTGTACTGCACCAATAATCTTCCACCGTTTTTTACATAATTCATCAAAGCAGCTTGATGATTTTTTAATGAGGCTTCGGTGTTGTAGGCGCGCACGCCAATTACGATAGCATCAAACTTTTGCAGGCGTTTTTGCAACACATCTTCATCTGTTACATCATTCACGGTTAAGCCCATTTCGGTAAGCATGGCAGGCAGCTTGTCGCCTGCACCACTGATGTAGCCTATGTTTTTCACAGTGTTTTGCAATGCAACATCCGCGAGCCTGCAAGCCGATTCGCTGAACAACGGCAGCAACGGAATATGCTCGTATTTTATTTCGGTGAAGCTGTTGCGATAGGTTTTGTTTTCGATATTTA
Source organism: uncultured Chitinophagaceae bacterium (assembly GCA_964605875.1). Taxonomy (GTDB): domain Bacteria; phylum Bacteroidota; class Bacteroidia; order Chitinophagales; family LD1; genus UBA7692. Next base: position 651 of record CAZSEG010000121.1, on the reverse strand, counting down.
AAATTGCGGTGATGGAATAAGTTGTGTCGGTTTTTCTTTTTGCGGGGGCTTCGATTTCAAAAGCGAACAGTTGCTCATCTCCTTCATTCACCAATGAAAATGTTGCAGAAGCATTTGTTGTTTTCCAGCCCGAAGGCAAGCCCAACGCAACGCTTCCCGAAACATTTTTTTTGAAGGCTTTCACTTTCACTTCGATATTTTTTTTGTTGCCGTTGTGCAGCACATTCACTTCTTTCAAAAAACTAACTGTGGCAGGTGGTGCGATATACAACGGCTGATATACTTCACCTTTTGCGGGGTCAATTTTTTTGTAGCGGACAGGCAAACTCAACGCAAATTTTTTTCCGCTTATTTCCAACTCGATTTTCGCATAAACCGCAGCATCATTTTCAGGCTTGCCAATCAGTGTTTGCTCATTCACGACAAACATTCCTTTCTGTGTTTTTTCAGTGAGCCAGTAAGGTTGCGAAATTTTTTCCTGTGCGGAAATTTTTATGGTTTCATTGATTGAAAAAAGCGTTCCCGCGTTCAGCGTTGAATCGAATGAAAAATTTTTCCCGTACACCGAAACCGATTTCAGCAAAACCTTTTCGGGCGAGCGATTGACGATGTTTGCAATCACATTCACCGTATCGTCCAAAGCAACATATT
>CAZSEG010000120.1:0-10000 GCA_964605875.1 uncultured Chitinophagaceae bacterium | reverse complement strand
TGCCGACTTCAAATACCACGAGTTTTTTGATGCCGAAGGCAAAATTATTATTGCCGATGTGGGGCATTACGAAAGCGAGCAATTCACCAAAGATTTACTATACAGTTTACTTTTAGAAAAATTTCCTACTTTCGCGCTCCATTTAAGCCACATAAACACTAATCCCGTAAATTATATTTAGTATGGCAAAAGCAGTAGCTGTAAAAGAAGTATCGGTTGAAGAGCGCCTTCACCAGTTGTGGAATCTTCAACAAATTGACACAAGCATTGACAAAGTTCAAATCCTTAAAGGCGAGCTTCCCGTTGAAGTTCGGGACTTGGAAGATGAAATCGAAGGTTTAAATACCCGTTTGAACAATCTTAAAGATGAAATTGCCGAGTTGGAGCAGGAAGCGCAAAACCGCAAAAACTCCAAAGCAACGGCGAAAGAGTTGATTTCCCGCTACGAAAAACAACAAGCCAATGTTAAGAACAATCGTGAGTTCGATGCTTTGAGCAAAGAGATTGAATTGCAGAAATTGGAAATTCAGTTAAGTGATAAAAAAGCAGGCGATGCAGCGGTTAAAGCCGATGCAAAACGCGCAGTTTTGGAAGAAACCGAAAAGCACATCAAAACCCGTGAAAAGGATTTGAAAAACAAGAAAAAAGAACTTGAAAAAATTGTTGAAGAAACCGAAAAGGAAGAGCAGGAATTGATCAAGGAATCTGAAAAAGCCGCTAAAAAAGTAGATGAAAGAATGTTGAAAGCCTACTCGCGCATTCGCAACGCATACCGCAACGGCTTGGCTGTTGCAGCAGTATTGCGTGATGCTTGTGGCGGTTGCTATTCAAAAATTCCTGCGCAACGTCAGATGGAAATTCGCCAGCGCAAACGCATTATCACATGCGAACACTGCGGCAGGATTTTGGTTGATTTCACTACCAGAGAAGCCGATAAATAAATTTAATCTTACAATACTTAAAAAGCCGCTTGAATTAAATTCAAGCGGCTTTTTTGTTGGTGGGTGCCAGCTCTTGACGGAAAAATGAGAATGACTGATGTTACCGACACAGAACAACTTTTTAGGCTTATTAAATAGTTACACGACCGTGATATTTCCCAAAAATTGTTGCCGTTTACTACACTCAATAAAATTTACCACCTTCGGCACTCCAAAAAAATAGCTTATGAAAAAATTATCAGTTGTTGCGTTTGCAGCGTTTTTTGTTTTGTTTCAAACTTCGTGCAACAACAAAGACAATTCCGCAGAGTATTTTCCCGTAAAGGAATACACACTTAAAAACGGATTGAAAGTTTTTATTTCGGTGAACAAGGAAACACCGCGTGTGCAAACCATGATTGCCGTGAAAGCGGGTTCAAAATTTGACCCTTCCGAAACTACAGGTTTGGCGCACTACCTCGAACACATGGTGTTTAAAGGTACGCATGATTTTGGCTCGATGAACTGGGCGCAGGAAAGCGTTTTGCTCGATTCTGTTTCGGCACTTTTTGAAGCGCACAAAGCAGAAAAAGATGAGGCGAAAAAACGCGCCATTTACAAACGCATTGACAGCTTCAGCTACGAAGCATCCAAATTTTCTATTCCAAATGAATATGATAAAATGACTACTTCATTGGGAGCGCAAGGAACGAATGCTTTTACTTCAACTGATATGACGGTGTATGTAAATGACATTCCTTCAAACGCATTAAATAAATGGTTGAAGCTGGAATCGAACCGCTTTAAAACTTTGGTGTTGCGTTTGTTTCACACCGAGTTGGAAGCCGTTTATGAAGAGTTCAACATCAGTCAGGATCGCGATGGGCGTTGGAGCTATCATGCAGTGGCTAATGCTTTAATGCCGAATCATCCGTATGGAACGCAAACTACCATTGGTGAAGGCGAGCATTTGAAAAATCCTTCGATGGTGAACATTCATAATTATTTCAACACATATTATCGCCCGAATAATGTTGCAATAATTCTTGCCGGAGATGTTGACCCCGATAAGGCTTTTGCAGAAATTGAAAAGCAATTTGGCGATTGGGAAGCAAAAGAAATTCCTGCATTTACAAAAGAGCCGCCTGTGGAAATTAACGCGCCCATTGAGCGCGAAATAAAAGGAGCACAGGCGCAGCACGTTTATGTTGGTTTTCGCTTTAACGGTGCAGGCACAAAAGAGGCTCTGATGGCTTCGCTGGTGGATGGCATTTTAGCTAACGGGCAAGCGGGTTTGATTGATTTGGACTTGGTGCAAAAACAAAAGGTTTTGAAGGCTTATTCTTTTATTGATGATAACACTGACTACACTGTGAATTACTTATATGCCGAGCCACGTCAGGGGCAAACTTTAGAAGAAGCGAAAGATTTGCTTTTAGGCGAAGTAGAGAAAGTGAAAAAAGGTGAGTTTGAAGATTGGGTTTTACCGGCAATTGTGTTGAACAAAAAATTGGAATGGATGAAAACCGCTGAAAGCAATGATGGTAGAGCTTACACCATAATGAGCGCATTTGTACACAACATTCCGTGGGCTGATAAAGTGAAAGAAATTGACGAATTGAGCAAAGTAACGAAAGCAGATTTAGTGGCTTTTGCCAATCAACATTACGGCAATAATTATGCAGTTTGTTACAAGCGCATTGGCGAGCCGAATCGCCACAAAGTAGAGAAGCCGCAAATCACTCCCGTTGCAATGAATAAGGACACGCAAAGCGCATTCAAAGCGGCTTTTGAAAAAGAAGAACTGCCTTCTGTTCAACCTAAGTTTATAGACTTTGATAAAGACATCAAGCACTTGAAACTTGCCGAAGGTGTTGAGTTGGATTACATCCGCAACGACCTCAACAAAACATTCTCGCTGAACTATATTTTTGATATGGGTTCCGATAATATTCGCAAGTTAGGTTTGGCAATTGATTACTTAAAATTCATTGGCACCGATAAATACAGTGCCGAAGATTTGAAGAAAGAATTTTACAAACTCGGCTTAACTTTTGGTGTGAACTCAGGGCGCGACAGGGTGTATGTTTCACTTAGCGGATTGGAAGAAAATTTAGATAAAGGTGTTGAATTGTTTGAGCATATTTTAGCCAACGTGCAACCCGATACTGCTGCCTACAAAGATTTTGTTTCAAACATTTTGCAATCGCGCGCAAATGCCAAATTGAACAAAGGACAAATCCTGCATAATGCGATGGCGAATTATGCTAAGTATGGCGCAAAAAATCCTTTCAACAATATTATTACCGAAGCCGAATTAAACGAAACAAATCCTGCTGAACTGGTAGCTTTAATTAAATCGCTTTCGGGATACAAGCACAGGGTTTTCTATTACGGTCAATTGGCTGAAAGCACTGCAAAATCTACCATTGAGAAGCATCACAAAATAACTGCTGCTTTGAATGATTATCCCGAAGCTGTTGAATATCCCGAGTTGGCAATTGAGGCAAACACCGTTTATTTCTGCGACTTCAACATGCGTCAAGCCGAAGTGCGTATGCTGGCAAAAGATGTGTTGTTTGACAAATCACTTTACACGCCTTACTATCTTTACAATGAATATTACGGCAGCGGTTTATCCAGCATTATGTTTCAGGAAATTCGCGAAAAAATGGGCTTGGCTTATGCCGTATCAAGCTGGTTTGATGTGCCGCAATATGCCGACCGCTCGCACTATGTAAGCGCGTATGTTGGCACACAAAGCGATAAGCTGAAAACATCGCTTACAGAAATCAGTAAGCTGTTGAATGAAATGCCTAAAGTGCCGCAGCAGTTTGATGGCGCGCGCCAGAATGTGATAAAGAGCATCGAAACCGACTGGATAACCGGTGAGGGTGTTTATTGGCAATACGACCGTGCGAAAAAATTAGGCTTAACGGAAGATGTTCGCAAACAGGTTTATACTCAAACCAAAAACGAATCGCTCGAAACTGTAGAAACCTTCTTTAACCAACACGTAAAAGGCAAGAAATTTACTTGCTGCGTTTTAGGCAATAAGAAAGATTTAAACCTGAAAGAATTGGAATCTTTCGGCACAGTGAAAGAGTTGAAGCTGGAGGAAGTGTTCGGATATTGATGCAAATAAATATTTTCGCAGGGTGCATTGGTTTTCGACTGATGCACCTTTTTTATTTTCAGATAAAACATCATCATGCAACCGTCAGTAGGAATTATTATGGGCAGCCAAAGCGATTTAAAAGTGATGCAGGAAGCTGCCGACCTGTTGCGCGAATTGAAAGTACCTTTTGAACTGACGGTGGTAAGCGCACACCGCACTCCCGAAAGATTGATGGAGTATGCCGCAACTGCCGCAGAGCGTGGCTTAAAGGTAATAATTGCAGGCGCGGGAGGCGCAGCGCATCTGCCCGGCATGGTGGCTTCGGTTACTGCGTTGCCGGTAATTGGTGTTCCCGTAAAATCTTCCAACTCAATTGATGGTTGGGATTCTGTGTTATCAATCCTTCAAATGCCTTCGGGCGTTCCGGTGGCAACAGTTGCTTTAGATGGGGCAAAAAATGCAGCCATTCTTGCGGCTCAGATTGTTGCAACATCTGATAAAGAATTGTTTCAAAGAATCGTTTCCTTCAAACAAAAACTAAAAGAAAAAGTGTTGGATTCTGTGCGCGAATTGCGCATTGCAGGCTACGATAATTCTTTTGATAAAGAAGGCTGATTTGCAGCTTTCAATTCATTCATTCACCAATTCACATAGCATGGCAGACTGGTCATCAACTACCCAAAGCAACTTTTTTAACCGCACTATTGTGCCGGTTTTTTTGATGGCGGCAACGCCACCCTTCGCTATGTTGCTGTGGCACACCAATGTAAACTTAGACGGCTCATTCATCAACTTGTGGAATGAATTATTAAGCAAAGGAGTTTTTCCGGTGATAAATGAAGTGTGGTTCTCGCGCTTTTTCGGCACTGCTACTGCATGGAAAATGATTGGCATTTTTGCGGCATTGCAATTGCTTTTTATGAAAATATTGCCCGGCAAAAAATACTTTGGCAATGTAACCGCCAAAGGCAATGTGCCTGAATACAAAGACAATGGTTTGCTTTCATACTTGCTCACATTCGCGCTTTACTTTTTGTGTACGCACGTGCTGAAATTATTTCCCGCAGGAATCATCTATCACAACTTTGGCGACTTGTTGGGCGCACTCAATTTCACTGCGTTGGTGTTTTGCCTGCTGTTGTATTTCAAAGGCAGATATTTTCCTTCTTCTTCCGATAATTCGCACACGGGCAATTTCATTTTCGATTACTACTGGGGAACGGAATTATATCCGCGCATTTTTGGTTGGGACATCAAGCAATTCACCAATTGCCGCTTCGGAATGACAGGTTGGGCATTGGCAGTAGTTTCGTTTGCATTTGCGCAACAGGAAATTTACGGCACGGCAGATTGGAGCATTATCATTTCATCAGCTTTGCTGTTTATTTATCTCTTTAAATTTTTTATTTGGGAAAGCGGCTACATGAAATCAATGGACATTCAGGTTGACCGCGCGGGGTATTACATCTGCTGGGGTTGTTTGGTTTGGGTTCCGGCGGTTTACACTTCGCCAATGATGTTTATGGTGAAACATCCTGTCGGGTTAAGTGCGATTGCAGCCGGAGTTATTTTTATTCTTGGACTTGCAGCTATATGGATAAACTATTGGGCGGATTACCAACGTCAGCACGTGCGCGAAACGAACGGAAACACAACTATTTGGGGTAAAAAACCTGTGCTAATCAAAGCGAATTACACCACCGAAAAAGGCGAACAGAAAACCAATCTTTTATTGGCATCGGGCTTTTGGGGCATTGCACGGCATTTTCATTATGTGCCCGAAATTCTCGCTGCTTTCTTTTGGAGTTGCGCTACGGGTTTCAGCCACTTTGCGCCATTTTTCTATGTCAGTTTTCTGACGGTGCTGTTAGTGCATCGCGCGTTCAGAGATGATACAAAATGCGCCAATAAATATGGCGCGTCATGGTTGGAATATTGCAAGGCTGTACCGTATAAAATTATCCCGGGAATTGTATAGGCAAACTCATCTTTTGAGATATAAAAATCCCGACTTGATTTTTCGTATATTCATGCACACAATTCACACAACATGAACAACACCATCAGGAATTATCTTGCCGGATACAACTTTGTGGCTTTCGTTTTTTGGCTGCTGTTTTTGATTGCTTTTATATGTCGGGGCTGCATACTCACTTCACAAAGTTTATGGCTGCTGAACATTGCACAGGGGCTTGCCTTGCTCGAAATTATTCACGCACTTTTTCGATGGGTAAAATCGCCCGTAGGTTCTACCGTTGCGCAGGTCTTTTCAAGAATTTTGGTGCTTTTACTCATCAATATTTTCATAAAAAAAGAACTGCATCCTGTTACAAATTTCGGCATCATCACCGTAGCTTTTGCATGGGGCATCACAGAGTTAATTCGTTACAGCCATTATTTCTTTTCTATACTCAACCGCGAGTTGAAGCCGTTGGTGTGGATGCGCTATTCATTCTTTATTGTGTTGTATCCGCTGGGCGTTACGGGCGAATGGCTCATCATCATCACGCCTTTAATTACCGATGGCATCGCGCTTAATTTCTACACCGCAATGGTAGCGGTATTAGCGATTGCGTATCTCTATTATTTCCCTGTGTTGTATAAATATATGTGGAAGCAAAGAAGGGTTAAGTTGAATGAAATATCAATGCAATGAATATCATTCGCACTGCTTATTTTAAAACCGGTTTTGGTGAGTTGATTTTGGGCGAATACAACAATCAACTTTGCTTGTGCGACTGGCGTTACCGCAAAATGCGTACTGCCATAGATCAAAGGCTGAAAACTTTTCTGCAAGCAGATTTTATTGAAGAAAAAACAGAAATAACTGAACAAGCAAAGCAGCAATTAAACGAATATTTTAAAGGTGAACGAATTGCGTTTGATATTCCGTTGATGTTTGCAGGCAGCGAGTTTCAGCAAAAAGTTTGGAACGCTTTGCTGCAAATTCCTTTCGGCAAAACAGATACTTATCTCGGACTTTCTAATAAGCTGCAAAACCCCAAAGCCATTCGCGCGGTGGCTGCGGCAAACGGAGCTAATGCAATATCCATTATAGTACCATGCCACAGAATCATCGGCAGCAACGGTGAGCTGATTGGCTACGCGGGTGGTTTAAAAGCCAAGCAGCAATTGTTGGATTTGGAGCGCGGAGGCAGCGGACAAATGGAGCTGTTTGGGTAAAGGTGTAAAAAGTTTACATAGCTTAACAGAGCAGCAAAACCGTTGAATTTAAAAACCTCCGTACAACAAGTGTAAAGGTTTATATTCGCGCTGCTTTTTAAAGAAAAAACAAACGGAAAAATGAATTTCGAACAGAACGAAAACCAACTTATGATTGCGCAAACAGTGCGCGATTTTGCAGCCAAAGAAATTAAGCCGAAAATGATGGAGTGGGACGAAAGTCAGCACTTCCCAAAGGATTTGTTTCACAAGATGGGCGAGTTGGGATTGATGGGAATGTTTGTGCCCACGCAATACGGTGGCAGCGGTTTCAGCTATTTTGAATACGTTACAGGTATTGTTGAAGTTTCAAAAGTTTGCAGTTCTATCGGGCTTTCGATGGCTGCGCACAACTCGCTTTGCACAGGGCATATTTATTATCACGGCACTGATGAGCAGAAGAAGAAATATTTGCCCAAACTTGCTTCGGGGCAACACATTGGTGCATGGGGCTTAACCGAGCCGAACACAGGCAGCGATGCGATGCGCATGAAATGTACCGCCAAAAAAGTTGATGGCGGTTGGGTGCTGAACGGTACTAAATGTTGGATTACGCATGGTATTTCAAGCGATGTTGTTGTGGCGATTGTGCGCACAGGCGAATTGCTGGATACAGCAGGAATGACCGCATTTATCATTGAGCGCGGCACAAAAGGTTTGAAAGCAGGGAAGAAAGAAAATAAATTAGGTATGCGCGCCAGCGAAACTGCCGAAGTGATTTTTGAAGATTGCTTTGTGCCCGATGAGAATGTGGTTGGGGGCGAAAAGGCTGTGGGCAGGGGCTTTCAGCAGGCAATGCAAATTTTGGATGGTGGAAGAATTTCAATTGCAGCGTTGAGTTTAGGTATTGCGAAAGGCGCTTACGAAGCGTCTGTTCAATACGCCAAAGAGCGCGAGCAGTTTGGTCAGCCGATTGCAAATTTTCAGGCAATTGCATTCAAACTTGCTGATATGGCAACAAGGATTGAGGCAGCCGAGTTGCTGACTTTTCAAGCAGCATATTTGAAAAATGCCGGTAAAAAACTCACCAAGCAATCGGCTTACGCAAAGTATTACGCTTCGGAAGTATCGGTGTTTGTAAGCAACGATGCAGTGCAAATTTTTGGTGGCTACGGTTACACAAAAGATTTTCCCGTAGAAAAATTCTACCGCGATTGCAAGCTGTGCACCATTGGCGAAGGAACTTCCGAAATACAGAAGTTGGTTATCAGCCGCGAGATTATGAAAGGGAATATTTAAGCGATTATTTAATTGTTTCTGCGCAGATTGTATGTACCGGTGGTCATTGTAACTGACATAAAAACAACAGATGACAACATACATATCCATACTAAGAGGAATTAACGTAAGCGGAAATAAACCCGTTAAGATGGATGCCTTGCGAAAAATGTATGAAGGCTTGGGTTTTCAGAATGTAACGAGCTATGTGCAAAGCGGAAATGTTGTGTTTACAGCCAACGACACTGAAAACAAGTTGGAACAAAAAATATCCCGACAAATAGAAAAAGACTTTGGATTTGATGTTCCTGTAATTGTATTGACCATTGACAAACTAAAGCAGGTAATTGACAATAATCCGTTCCTGAAAAAAGACCCTGCTTTTTTACACGTTACATTCTTGGCGACAAAGCCCGAGCCCTTCGACCGAAAAATAATAGAAGATAAAAAACTGAACGGGGAGGAAATTAGTTTTTCTGACAATGCTGTTTACCTTTTTTGCCCGAATGGTTACGGAGTATCAAAACTCTCAAACAGTTTTTTGGAAAGCAAACTAAAAGTTACAGCCACCACCAGAAATTGGAAATCAACAAATGAAATTCTTAAAATAGCCCAACAAATAATTTAAACAATAAATTCAATTCACTTTTACAATATATGAAGCGTATCATTTCTATAATATCGGTAGTGCTGATGTTCACAGCCTGCAACACATCGGGGCAAAAAAACAGCAATATTTCTGTTGATGAATTTCAAAAGCGTATTGCCGAAACAGATGTGCAATTAGTGGATGTGCGCACGTCCGAAGAGTTTGCGCAAAAGCATATTGCCAATGCAAAAAACATCAACATCAGCGGCAATAGTTTTGAAAAAGAATTGGGTGCTTTAGATAAGTCGAAGCCGCTTTATGTGTATTGCCTTAGCGGTGGCAGAAGCGGCAAAGCAGCCGATTGGGCGCAGAAGAACGGCTTCAAAGAAGTGTATAATTTAGATGGTGGCGTGTTGGCTTGGATGAATAGCGGAAAACCCGTTGTTCAGAGCGTGGAAGCCGCAGTGAAAGAAATGTCGCAAAATGATTATCTGGCAGCTATCAATAAAGAAAAATTGGTGCTGGTTGATTTTAATGCTGTGTGGTGCGGTCCCTGCAAAGTGCTTAAACCAAGAGTCAAAAAAGTAGTGAAAGAAAAAAGCGAACAGGTTGAATTGTTGGATATTGACGTTGATAAAAATCCCGCAGTTTCAAACTACATGAATGTGCAAAGCATTCCCTTGTTGATTCTTTACAAACAAGGTAAAGAAGTCTGGCGCAAATTGGGCGTGGCAGAAGAAAATGAAATGAAGCAGGCGATTGAACGTGCTTTAAGCGAGTAAGCAGTTTCTGTAATTTTGCTGCATAGAATTTATCAGCAAACGAAAGCAAATAAAATCACCGGAAACAAAAAACGCCCACAAAATGTGAGCGTTTAAGCGGACCGGACGGGACTCGAACCCGCGACCTCTGCCGTGACAGGGCAGCATTCTA
>CAZSEG010000119.1:8652-10113 GCA_964605875.1 uncultured Chitinophagaceae bacterium | reverse complement strand
AGGTTGGTGGGATTACTTAACCTGCCCAAAGCACGAAAATCAATAAGTAACTAAGCATGTAGAAAGTTTATCCTTGCCTTAGCCGGACGCGGGTTCGATTCCCGCCAGCTCCACTTTTTCGATTGATTATTGATTATTTATTATTGACGATTGCATTAGTAAATAATCACTAATCAATCATCAATTCAAGGCTCCGTAGTTTAATGGATAAAACGAAGGTTTCCGGTACCTTTGATGGCGGTTCGATTCCGTCCGGAGCTACTTTGATTTATTCACCAATCAATAGTTAAACTGCATATTAAGCATTTGTCTTTTCAACTATATGTTTCGGGGTTACGCTGAAATTTATAGCTTCGCCTCCTCAAAACAACAAATTATCATGAGTGCAAGATTAGCTAAGGAAGTATTATTACTTACAAAGCCCGGTGAAAGCGAACCCGTTAAAGTCAGTTACGATGTGCTGCGCAGAGCAGTATTAACGTTGCGGGCAGTAAACCATAAACTACGCAAAGACATTATCACCCTGCTCGAAGCAAACGGCAGACTTACCGTTACCGACCTGTATGTAAAGTTGCGTTTAGAGCAATCCGTAGCATCGCAGCATCTGGCAATATTGCGCAAAGCAAACATTGTGGAAACCGAGCGCGAAGGCAAGTTCATCTATTACAAGCTGAACAAAGAGCGCATATTCGAGCTGTCGAGGCTTGCCGAAGAAATGGCTTCGTAAACTTCCGGCAACAGTTTAGAAAATAAAATATCTTTCCAAACATTCCCTTTTACAGTGGAATGTTTGTTTTTTCACTTGACATAATTAAACGTCAGGATTATGCACACTACATCAATTTTATCTTTTATCGGGGAAAACACCTTTGAAACAACCTCTTCCCTTTTAAGGTCAATAGCGCATCCGCTGCGCATCAGGATTTTAAATTTCATCGGGCAAAATCAGCCGGTGAAAGTAAACACCATTTACAAGGATCTTGCGTTAGACCAATCCATCACTTCCCAACATCTGCGCATTTTAAAAGATAATCAAGTGGTAACTTACGAGCGCAAAGGCAAGGAAATTTACTATTCGCTTCATATTGACAACCTGTCTAAAATCGCCACCATTGTAAACAAACATTTTGCAGCAAATTGATAGTATAGTCTTAGCTTTGCGGCATGGAATTTAAAAACGCAGCAGCCATAGCCGCACTGGTAGAAGAAGGAACACAAATCATAGACACCCGCCCTTTAGCGCAAATTGCCGACATCGCAATTGCCAACTCAATTGCTATTCCTTGGGGAGAAAACTTTCTTAAAACATTTCAGTTGCTGGTAGCTGACGATGCAAAAGTTTTATTGATAGCAGAAGAAAGTGAGGCAGTAAAAATCCACCGCGCCATTGCAGGTTCGGGCTTTACAGGTTTAAAAGGAATCGCATTAGAAAGCGAAACCGGAGCGCTGAAGAAAACTGTC
>CAZSEG010000119.1:0-8642 GCA_964605875.1 uncultured Chitinophagaceae bacterium | reverse complement strand
CATTGATTTCAACCATGATGAATTTTATTTAGTGGATGCGCGTAGCAACGAAGCCTTTGAACTCGAACATTTGGAATGGGCAGAAAACATACCGATGGAAGATGTGGAAGCAACCACACAGGAATTGAGCGAAGACATGCGCATTTACATTGTTGCCGGCACTGCCGAAGATGCCGTAACCACCGCATCAATTTTCAAACGCAACGGCTTTGAACTGGTGCGGGCAGTTCTCGGCAATTATGAAGATTTTAAAAAATTGAAATTGCCGATTGTAAAAGCGGCAAAAGCCAAAACAAATCAATCCTGAAACACCTTAGCTTTCTTTCAGCCAAATGAACTTTTCTCAACACAATCGCCCGCAGTTTATTGCAAAAGCCGAAAGCACGGAATTTGATTTATTGGTAATCGGTGGCGGTATCACAGGCTGTGGCATAGCATTGGATGCAGCTTTGCGCGGCATGAAAGTCGCTTTAATAGAGAAGAAAGATTTTGGCTTTGGCACCAGCAGCCGTTCTACCAAATTGATTCATGGCGGCTTGCGCTATCTCAAGCAATTTGAGTTGAAATTGGTGCGCGATGTAGGCAGAGAACGCGCCATTGTTCATCAGAACGCACGCCACGTAGTGCTGCCCGAAAAAATGCTTTTGCCCATCGTAAAAGACGGCTCGCTCGGTAAGCAATCATCATCGCTTGGTTTGTTGGTGTATGATGTGCTGGCAGGTGTAAATAAACAAGAGCAACGTGTAATGCTCAACAAGCATTTTACTTTAGAAGCCGAGCCTTTATTGGACGAAACAAAAGTAACCGGAGGCGGTTTATATTTTGAATACCGCACCGATGATGCGCGCTTGGTTATTGAGTTGGCGAAAAGCGCATTCAGCGAAGGTGCATTGCTGCTCAATTATTGCGAAGCGAAAAAGTTTGTCAAAAATCAATCGGGGAAAATTGCAGGCATAGAAGTTGAAGATAAAATCAACAGTAAAACTTTTACCATCAAAGCAAAAAAAACAGTGAATGCTGCCGGACCCTGGGTGGATGTTTTGCGCAAAGAAGACGGCAGCCTTACCGGAAAAAGACTGCAACTGACAAAGGGAGTTCATATAGTTTTCCCTTACGAAAAAATACCTTTAAAGCAGGCAGTATATTTTGACACACCCGATGGTCGGATGATTTTTGCTATTCCGCGCAATGGCATTACTTATGTAGGCACTACCGATACTGTTTACAATCAGGATATTGATACACCCCGCGCATCCAAAGCCGATGTTGAGTATTTGCTCAAAGCAGTAAATGCGATGTTTCCGGCTGTGGAAGTGAAAGCAAAAGATGTTATCTCAAGCTGGGCAGGTTTGCGCCCGCTGATACATGAAGACGGCAAATCGCCATCAGAGCTTTCGCGCAAGGATGAAATAATTATTGCGCCTTCGGGATTGATTTCCATTGCGGGCGGCAAGCTCACGGGTTTCAGGTTAATGGCTGAAAAGGTTGTCAATCTTGTATCACAACTTTTAAAAGATGAAACAGGAAGGGCTTTTACATCCTGCACTACAAAAAAATATTTGTTGAGCGGTGGTAACTTCAACAGCAGGGAAGACTTAGAAAAACACTTCGGGGATTTGAAAAGCAATCCTGCTTCTAAAGCAATTGAAGAAGAAAAATTACGAACGCTTTTTCACCGCTACGGCAGCGAAACCCAAAAAGTGCTTTCTCTTTTATCAAAGCAAAAAGAGGGAAGTATTGATGAGCAAATTCTGTTTGCCGAGTTAGCTTATTGCATTGCAAACGAAGCTGTTTATCATGCCGAAGATTTTTTGGTGTGCCGCACCGGAAACCTGTTTTTTGCTCATCCGCAAACAGTCGGTTTCTTAGATAAAATAATCGAAACCCTTGCCGCAGAATGGCAATGGAACAACAACCAAAAAGAAGCAGCCCTGAAATCTGTTTCTGCGCTGTTTAATGAGGCGGTTGCGTTTGGGTGAATTTAGAGGTGATTCATAAAACTTATTAGAGAGCATTTTTTCCTGCTTGAAAACTAATCGGTGTGCGACTTAAAAATAATTCAGTCCAAAAAATTTTGTGAATTTGTGAAAAAACCTATTTTCATCGCCACAAAAAGAAAATAATATGTCAAGTTACGGAATTGGAGGGAATGAAGTTAAGGGTGATGCTTCAGAGGCGGTAGCCGATATTCCTCAAAACAAAACACTCGTTATTGAACAATTAACTGCCGATGCGCCTATCAAACCTGAGTTTGTGGAAGGCTTGCAAACAGTTGAAGATGTTTTTGCGCATTACAAACCCGAAGTGGAAGTTGAATTCCAACGCGAGGACGGCTCGGAAGCAAAAGAAAAATTGGGATTCAAAAATCTTGGTGATTTTGGCGCTAAAGGCGTTACTGCACAAAGTAATTTCCTGAAAGACTTGAACACGCAACGCGAGCAGTACGCCAAAATCGGTAAGCAATTGAAAACAAATAAATTGTTGCGCAGCGCGATAGAAAATGAAGACACCAAAGTTGCATTGTTAGATGCGCTTCGTGCTTTAATTGCAGAATTAGACGAAAACAAATAATCACACACTTAACAACAAAGGAGAAAAACAAATGAGTGAACAAGAATTACAACAACAAGCTACGCAATATAAGGAATCTGAAAAGGTTGCCAATCCATCGCAACTATTGGACGACAGCAGTGCGAAGTTAGCCAAGTTAGGCGGTTTCGATTTAATTGAAGTGTCTATTGACGGCACTCAAAATCTTAACCCGACCAGAAAAGCAAGAAAGAAAATCTTCTTGACCGAAGCATCTAAAAAAGATGAACGCGATGAATTGAAACGCACGTTAAAACTTTGGGAAAGTCTGCTTTCCGAGCCGGGTTCAATTTCTGATATAGCAGAAAAAAGTCAGCAAAAATCGGAAAGCGCGGATAAACTTTTAAAGCAAAACCAATTGCGCGCTTTGGAAGCAACCAAAAACTTAGAGCGTTCGTACCGCAACGTGGCTTTCTTCTTTAAAAATGCAGAAGCCGACAAACTTAAAAATGTAAATTTTCTGAATGCTTCAAACGAGCAATGTCAGGATTTGGATAACACACGCTTTGCAGATGCCGTGCGCGAAGAATTGGTGCGCAATTATGATAAATTGGACTTGCGTAAAAACTATTCTTTAATGGTAGTTCCGGGTTATTTGGGTTCAAACAAAGTGGTTGAAAAATGGTCGAAACTTGCGCACGAAAACAAAGTGATGATGGTAACGGACTTCATGCACTTGGATGGCGCAGACGATGTGTTGGAAATGTTTGAAGAAGCCAACCTCACGGGCGGTGATATGTATAAAAGCAATACCTTGATGACCTGCAACTGGTTAGTGGGCAGAGGCAAACAGGCGGAAGTGGGTGAAGATGAAGATTTGTACGTGCCGCCAAGTGGCGCAATGGCGGGTAAAATTTACTCTACATTGATGTCGCAGGTAGCAGCCGGTAAAAAACACGGTTCTTTAAATGAGGTTGACCAAGTGCGTTTTGAAACCAAAAAATCTGAAATCGCCAACATGGAGAAATTAGGTTTGGTTCCGATGGTGAATGAATATGGAAAAGTAATGGCTTTCTCTGCCAAAACACTTTTCAATGGCGATAATCTCGGCTTACAAACTTATTCGGTGGTGCGTGTATTTGATTACATTACCAAAGTGTTGATGGACTTTTTGAACCGCAGGGCTTTTGAAAATTTCAATGCCAACACGCGCAAAGACTTGTTAAGCCAGATAGTGAAATTTTTGGATAGCGTAACCGGACCCGGCAAGCTCATCGAAAAATTTTCGGTAAAACGTTTTGAGCAAGACCCGAATCAGAAAGACAAAATCTATCTGGATATTCACATGACACCTTATTTCCCTGCCAAAAACTTTATGATTAAAATGGACGGGCAGAAAGGCGATGACGGCACGGAATGGAATTCTGATTATCAGCAACAATAATTTTCGTAAACTTTTTTCTTAATAAAAACCAAGTATTATGTCATTCAAGGCAAAATTCAAAGCAGGAAGCATTGAGGCAAACGTTCTCTCTGCAAGTTTCGCGTTACATCAGGATACTGATGCAACAGGTCGTCCATCGTCAATCACTCGCGGTGGTTTAATCACCGTTACTGTTGAGTCTAACGACAAAACAGATTTGTTTGAGTGGATGTGCAATAGTTTCGAGCGCAAAGACGGAACGATTACTTATTTAAAGCGTGACCAGGACGCTAAATCGAAGGAGTTGAAATTTACGGAAGCCTACATCGTGGACTATTCCGAAGTTTTCACCTCAACCGGTGGCGACCCGTTCAACATTACATTTACACTTTCTGCCAAAAAATTGGAGTTGGGAAGTGGTACTCACGAAAACGAGTGGGTGTAGTTTTTTAAAAAGTTTAAAGACTGTTCCCATTCAATTTATTGCACTTGGGAACAGTCTTTTTTCATTCTAAACATTTGATTTATGGCGGTTAATGCAAAACTTAAAATTGAAGACGAAGAGTTCAACGTTCTGAGATGTGATTTCGGATATTATTACGATTACCGCAGAGATACGTTGCAACCTCGTTCAAACGGCACATTTTACCCGATTAATCTTCGCGTTGAAACAAGCGAATCAATGACACTTACAACCTGGGCGTTAGACGGCATTTTAAATAACCAGCCGGAGCATCCTAAAAACGGAAGAATTATTTTCTCAAGGCGCGACCGCGATATTGATTCGCCTTTAAAAGGCGTGTGGTTTAGAAATGGTTTTATTGCAGATTACCGCGAATACTTTGATTCTGACGGTTCTTCGCCTATGTACATGGATATTGTGATTATTGCCGAGTATATGGCAATATCTGATTCTGATGAAAGTACAAGGGTTGTTTCGCGCGAGTGGACACCGCCTTTCCATCAGAATTCATAACCGGAATCAGATTTCACTATATGCTAAAACTACATTTTACCTTTAATAGATAATGATTGTGAATCACCAATCGTTTTCTACTTTATTTCAAAATAAGTGATTTCATTTTAAAACAATGAAGCTATGAATCAATTATTAGATGCAGTGGTTAAAATTGATGGCTCAACCGAAATTGTTGAGTTTCATTCATTAGTTATTCATCAGCAGGTTTTTGGTATAAATACTCTAAATCTTGAGGTAGATGAAACTGTTATAGAAGGCAGTGAACCGCATTTCATGAACAAGACTTCAAAAATGATAGGGAAGGAACTGACAGTTAGTCTCAGCACTCCTAACCAAAACAGCAGTACGCTGATTTTTAAAGGAATGATTACCGGAACCAGTTGCAGGGTTTCTGCCGAAACTACGCACATAAATATAAAGGCGGAAGGCGGGGAAACCATGATGAATCATGGGCTTGCAAAGAAAGTTTACAAAGAACTTACAATTAAAGATATTGCCCAACAAATTACCGGAAAGTATTCCAAGAACATTTTAAATATAAAAGTAGATGCCGATGGATTGTTAGCCTCGTCTTTAAAAACAACTTTCATCCAATATAACGAAACTGATTATGAATTTTTAAAGCGGCTTGCAAATTTTGCAGGATGTTGGTTTTTTAACGATGGTGTTAACTCCGTTTTTGGCAAAGCGCCTTCGGGAAACCCGGTTGAACTTCGTTTAGGCACCTCATTAGACTCATTTGAAGTGCAAACTAAATCAGGAGGTGCTGTGCATAGTGCAGAGGCATATTCCGAAAAAAACAACGACCAAGTTGGCAGCGGAAATTCACGAAGTCCTTCGGGATTGGATGCTTTGACAAAAAATGCGCTTGACGGCACTAAATCATTCTTCAGCCCCACCAGCAGTTACCATGCCTCCAGCGCTTTAGACAGTCCTAACCTAATGAGCAAATTTGTGGAAGTCAGGTCTAATCAGGAGTTTGCTGAAATGAATACAGTTTCGGGCAGCAGTTATGATACTAATTTAAAAGTTGGTGCCAAGGTCAAAATATATAACGCTTCGGATTCGGCAATTGGTGAATACCGAATTGTTTCTTTGCAGATAGCGATAAATGGGGAAGGTGGTTATATCAATCATTTTACAGGAATAGCATACAGCGAATCACCGCCAAGAACTGTTTATACGCAGCCGCAAATTCCAAGTGAAATGCACGGTGTTGTTACCAATGTAAATGATCCTGACGGGTTAGGAAAAGTTGAGGTACGGTTACATTGGCAAGAAGGCAATGATGACTATGGCTGGATACAGGTAAGTGCGCCATCTGCCGGTGATGACTCCGGTTTTTATTTCAGACCCGAAGTGGACTCATTGGTGGCGGTTTCCATAAACGAAACAATCGGGTTAAACAGAAACTTTGTGATTGGTGCTTTGCATAACGGTAAAGCAAAACCTAAGCGTTGGAAACACAGGGAAAATCATATCAAAGGTTTTCGCACACCGGAAGGCAATGAATTGCTGTTTGAAGATAAAGGCAATGACGGCAGGGCAATCAGTCTTCAAACTAAAGATGATGATGGAAACTATCTTTGGATTGCCGATAAAAATGGAACAACTGAAATCTATCTTCGCTCAAAAGGAATAAAACTGATGGCGGAGAATGATTTGGAGATTTCTGCGGGAGGCAAACTGATATTACAGGGTACTGATGTGAAAATTTCGTCAGGAAAAACTAATGTTTCAAAAGACAGTGCAACACAAAGTGGGGCAATGGCTGTGATTGAGCTGAAAAGTTCGGGCGATGTGAAAGTAGATAGCAAATCAAAAGTTGAAGTTAGCGCAATGGCAGAAGTAAAGATTTCTTCAAATGCTAATTTCACTGCTTCGGCAAATGCAGTTATGGAATTGTCCGGAACAGCATCCACTACTTTGAAAAGTTCAGGAATACTTACCATTCAAGGTACTATGGTTAAAATTAATTAGCCGCTTACAATGTCATTTACCGGAAGATATATTGTTGTTGGGGTGGATGGAACAGGCTCTTTAGGATGGATGAGACCTGATGGCAGCAATAGCCATGTCTGGAGATTTGTAAATGACATGAATGGACAAGGTGGTCACAAGCGCTACTATTCAGGTCCGGGTGCAAGGGCAGGAGGAGAATCATTTGGCTTGGGTTCTGCTGATACAGTTGATGCTGCTGTTGAATTTGTTCACCAAAGTCTTTTTCAGATAACAGAGGAATTGGGTGGTGTTTCTGTGCCACAAATCAGAGCAATGAGACGCGAACAACGCACTGCTTTTGCATTAGAAAATCAAACTGTACGCATCGTTTTAGTAGGTCATTCAAGAGGTGCGGCAATAGTTATTGCTGCTGCTCCAAGACTTTGGTTGCCGGTATATTTTATGGGGCTTTATGATTCTGTTGACAGAACATCAGACTTAGATGCTTCATTTATTCATAATACTTACCAAACCTATCATGCTATCAGAGATCCCGAGTTTGGTTCCAGAAGTTCTTTTGGCAACAGCGTGGATAGTGGCTCCAGAACTTCAACACCGGTTCGTGTTTCATCAGGACATTATCATCAGGAATATTTTGCAACAGCACATGGCGGGGTTGGCGGAGATTTTGCCCCTGCCACAGGTTTAACTGCGGATTTTAGTTGCAGCAGCGATAGTTTAAGAGATTCAATTGAGCGCTCTGTTGGTGGCAGTGGTGTAGCTGCAAGGTGTGCAGATGCCACAGCCGCGGCTGACAGATATATAAGAAATGGTGCAAGAAGATGCGCTATTACTTTTACAAGTTAACATACCTGCTATGGATAAATATTACACATTACCGCTTCAACCCAAACTGCTTACGGATGGAAAAGAACATCCGAAAGCAACTTTAAAGGAATCTATTGCGCACTTTCTGCATTTGATTTTAACCACGCATTTAGGTGAATGTAAATTTCAGCCCGAGTTGGGCTGTTCGATTTGGGAAAGCGATTTTGATATTGTTGTTTCGGCAGGAATGCTGAAAGACAAAATGCAAAATGCCTTGCGCGATGCCTTGATAAAAAATGAGAAACGTTTATCGAATGCGCGTGTAGAAATGAAACTTTCGCAGGAAGAGATTGTAGTGCAAGGCAGCGGTATGCGTATAAAACGGAAATTAGATATTAAAGCGGGCGGCATCATTGTAAAAACCAATGAGCGTTTCGATTTTTATGAGCGTATTTATATTGGTCCGATTTCTTACGATTAAAACCAATGACAACGCCCCTTAACCACATAGAAACATAGTATTACGAGTTGTATTTGTTTGCGGAAGCAAACTCTCTGTGTTCTTCTTACTCTGTGTGCAATCAAAAAGGCATAAAGTTTACATAGCCAAAACAAGTTTTGGACATAGCCCTGTTACCACAATCAACTATGTTTCTATGTGGTTAAATTTACCTTATGGTATTTGTGTCCACGCGGTAGCTCTCAAGAGGTAAAATATGTTGAGTGTATCTACTTCACAATCGCATTATTCAATTCATCAATGCTGCTTTCTGATTTGAATTCAGAATTGAGTTTGTAGTAATTGCCTTTGTCGATGGTGAAGGCGTAAGCATATTTGGCAAGCTCCAGTTTTTTGCTTTCATCTGTAAACAATTGCAACACCTTTTTAACCTGTGCCACACTCATGCAGTTGGAAGAAAGAATCTGTTTAGCCGAGCTAAG
>CAZSEG010000118.1:8559-10212 GCA_964605875.1 uncultured Chitinophagaceae bacterium | reverse complement strand
CGACAGGGCAGGGAAAATCGGTTGGTATCAACTCGATTATTGTATCGCTTTTATACAAAAAACATCCTTCGCAATTGAAGTTTGTTTTGGTTGACCCTAAGAAAGTAGAGTTGAGTATTTATGAAGCATTGGAAAAACATTTCTTAGCCAAACTTCCGGGTGAAGCAGATGCCATTATCACTGATACTAAAAAGGTTGTTACCACTTTGAACGCATTGTGCGTGGAGATGGATCAGCGTTATGATTTGCTGAAAAAAGCTGGCGTTCGTAATTTGAAAGAGTACAATGCCAAATTTATTTCGCGCAGGTTGAATCCTTTGCAGGGGCATAAATTTCTTCCATATATTGTATTGGTAGTGGATGAATTTGCCGACCTGATTATGACTGCCGGCAAAGAAGTGGAAATGCCTATTGCAAGGTTGGCGCAATTGGCGCGGGCTATTGGTATTCACTTGATATTAGCTACACAACGTCCTTCGGTTAATATCATTACGGGAACTATTAAAGCAAACTTCCCTGCGCGAATTGCTTTCAAAACATCTTCTAAAATTGACTCGCGCACGATTCTTGACCAGGGCGGTGCAGAGCAATTGATTGGGCGCGGTGATATGTTGTTGAGCGTGGGCAGCGATATGCTGCGCCTGCAATGCGGCTTTGTGGACACGCCCGAAGTAGAGCTGGTGAAAAACTTTATTGCCGACCAGTTGGGCTATCCCACAGCTTTTGAATTGCCCGAATACATTGACCCGAAAGGAGAAAAAAGCGGTGATGATGATTTCTTTTCTGATGGCGAAAAAGACGATTTGTTTGAAGATGCAGCGCGTGTAATCGTGCAAAATCAAATGGGTTCTACTTCGCTTATTCAACGCAGGTTAAAGTTAGGTTACAATCGCGCAGGGCGATTGATGGATCAATTGGAAGAAGCAGGAATTGTAGGCGAAAACCTTGGCAGCAAAGCGCGCGAAGTAAAGTTCAAAACCGAAGCCGAGTTAGACCAGTATCTGGTGAAATTGCGGGCGGTGTAGAATATTTTATTCCGATTGTTTCAACTTCCGATTTTCCACCTTGCCACAGGCTCGTTTTCTAAGTTGGAAAATTCATTGCGCTCAAATTTTTTGTAGCCCGCAATGGCAATCATAGCTGCATTATCTGTACAATACTCAAACTTGGGAATAAAGTATTGCAGGTTATTTTCTTCGGCAAATTTCTGAAAGCGCGAACGCAGGTATGAATTTGCCGACACACCGCCCGCAAGCGCAATATCCGAAACGCCTGTTTGCACAACAGCGTCTTTCAATCGCTTCATCAGCATTTCAATAATACTATGCTGAATAGAAGCGCATAAATCGTTCATATTTTCCTGAATAAATGCAGCATTCTTTTTTTGTTCCGCCTGCAAAAAATACAGCACTGAAGTTTTTAAACCGCTGAAACTGAAATTCAAATCGGGTGCTTTTGGCGAAGCAAATTTGAAAGCAAACGCATTGCCTTCTTTCGCCAATTTATCCATTAACGGACCGCCCGGATAAGGCAAGCCAAGCATCTTGGAAGTTTTGTCGAAGGCTTCGCCTGCCGCATCGTCAATTGTTTCGCCAATAATTTTCATGACATTAAAATCTTCAGGAGCGGGAGCACATCGAGAATGAATTCTCA
>CAZSEG010000118.1:1003-8549 GCA_964605875.1 uncultured Chitinophagaceae bacterium | reverse complement strand
AGCGAAAGTCCTTTGCAAAAAGCATTTCCAACCAACAGAGAGCCAATTAAACCGGGACCTTTTGTAAATGCAATGGCATCAATATCTTTTAAATTTTTACCGCTTTGTTTTATCGCAGCATCAATCACCGGAACAATATTTTGCTGATGCGCACGCGATGCTAATTCCGGCACTACGCCACCCCAAGCCTCATGAATACTTTGCGAAGCAATGATGTTGGACAGAATTTTACCATTTTCGCAAATGGAAGCGGAAGTATCATCACAGGATGATTCGATGCCAAGAATAATAACAGACACGTTGCGAAGGTGGAATAAAAATGGAAGATTGGAAGACGGAAGTTAGCAGAAATCATTTGGAGAAGTAAAGTGTTTATGGGGTTACTTGCTATAAAAGCAGACTATAAAAAATGGATTTAATAAAGAAATATTGGGTGGCTGTTGTGGTGGCGTTTTGGGTTTGTATTTTTACCAAACCAATTTTATGTTTTCTGATTCTCGGAACGCTTTTAGCATACAGCGGTTTTGCAGCAGTAATATTTCTGAAAAAAATTTCAAAGACAGGAATTGATTCGACAGGTAACATAACAGAATATCAAACCGAGAGAAACAGATACAAGACACCAATCATTGAGTTCACTACTATGACAGGAGATGTTATTAAAGAGAAACCCGTTGTTTACGCTCCAACAGACATTAGTAAAATAAGGACATACAGCAATTCTGTCGGTCAGACAGTTTCGGTTTTATACGACCCGAACGACCCCAAAAAGTTTGTGCTGAAAAATGAAGAGAGATTCAATTATATTGTATCCATATTTTTCATATTGGCGGGGCTGCTTTTTGCAGGACTAAGCATCTTGGGTGTAATAAAAATGGGTTAAAAATTGGAAATGAATGAAACTAATATAGGCAATAATGTATCTTTCAGCAGTTATGCGCATCATTCATTTCATACTTATTATCAATAAAGAAATAGTTTGCTGAAAAAAATTGTCAAAACGCTTATTGTGCTGATGCTGTTTATCGTTGTG
Organism: uncultured Chitinophagaceae bacterium; assembly: GCA_964605875.1. Lineage (GTDB taxonomy): Bacteria > Bacteroidota > Bacteroidia > Chitinophagales > LD1 > UBA7692. Next base: position 7,516 of record CAZSEG010000118.1, on the reverse strand, counting down.
CTGCTTGTAAGCACAGTGCTTGCATTCAGGCTTACAAGCGTGCAAACTTATTTTGCAAAAAAGGCTGCCAAATCACTTTCGGAAACATATAACACAGAGGTGCAAATCAAAAAGCTGGCAATCACTTTCAGCCGTTACATCAGGTTGGAGGAAGTGTTGATTCGCGATTTTGATAAAGACACAATGGTATATGCCGGTGTGCTGGATGTGCATTACAGCGGCAGGCAATTGTTGCGGAAAAAAGTTTTGATAAAAGGCATTTCGTTGGAAAATGCTTATGTGCATTTGCAAAAAGATACAGCGGGTAAAATGAACTTTTCCCAAGTGTTCAGATTGGGTGAATCGAAAAAAGAAAGCAAGTCAAAAACTCCTTTGGCGTGGGAGGTGATGCTGAAAGAATTGAGCATGGTTAAAACCCATTTTGATTTTACGGACAAAAAATCCCGCACAACCGTAAACGTAGATGTGGACAGGAGTTTGATAAGAATGAATGACTTGGGTTTGAAGTCGGGTAAGGTGGACGTGAACGAAATAACAATGGTGAACCCGGTGGTTGAACTCACGCTCGACCCCAAACCAAAATTGCCTGACGATTCATTAAAACCTTTCCATTTTTTACCCGAAGGTTTTTCTATCGCTTTCGGAAAATTGCTATTCACCAATGCCGCTTTTAAGCTGAATAATATTCAAAAACCTTTTGCCGAAAAAGGAATTGACTTCAATCATCTGGACATAAAAAATATCAACATAAATATCAGCAAAGGCGCGTTAATCCGCGACTCTATTTTTGCTTCTATCCGCTCGCTTTCGGCAGATGAAAAATGCGGATTGAAAGTTGTGAATCTGCGCACGGAAGCTAAAGTTACCGTCAATGAAATTTTGTGCGATAAACTGCTTTTGCAAACCTCCGAAAGTGTTGTCAGCAATTACATTTCTTTAAAGTATGCGCACTTCCGCGACTTCAAAACATTCATTGGAAAAGTACGCCTGAAAGGTGATTTTAAAAACACAAAACTTTCGCTGCGCGACTTAAACTACTTTGCAAAAAAGTTAGATAACATTCAGCACAACACTATTTATTTTAATGGAAATATTGACGGACGGATAAATAATATGCGCGGCAGAGATATAGAATTGCGCACGGGAAAAAATACTTACTTCAAAGGTCATTTTTCAACCTTCGGTTTGCCGCAAATTTTTGAAACATCACTGAATCTTCGCGTTACAAAAGCGGGCGTTTCGTTGCGGGATATTGTTGCATTTTATCCTTCGCTTAAAATACCGGAAAATCTTTCAACGCTTGGCAACATCACGTTTTCCGGTAACATGGACGGCTTCTTAACCGATATTGTTGCCAATGGAAAATTCAACACCGATATTGGCAGCGCAACTTCTAATCTGAACTTCAAATACAATCCGAAAACAAAAGATGCTTCTTACAAAGGATCCATTGCTTTGAATGAATTTAACCTCGGCAAATTTACCCGCAATGAAGCCAATTTAGGAACCGTTACAGCCAACGCAACAATTAAAGGAAACGGCTTAACGCTTGCCACTTTGGAGGCGGATATTCAAGGCGCGATTGAACATATTTCACTGAAAAATTACGATTACAAAAACGCGCAGGTAAACGGTTTGGTGAAGGGCAAAACATTTGTAGGCAAACTTAGCCTGAAAGACAAAAATATTGATTTTGATTTTGACGGCATGATGAACCTGAACAACGCATCGCCCGAATTTAATTTCGTTGCAAACGTTCGCAATGCAAACCTCAAAGCGTTGAACCTCACAAAAAATGAATTGCTTGTCAGCACAGATTTATCAAGCAATTTCAACGGCAAAAATATTGACGATATTGCAGGAAGCATCCTGCTGCGCAACACACGGTTAGCGAACAAAGACACTGCTGTGTTTATTGATTTTATTCAGTTGCAGGGCTATGTGGAAGGCGAAAGAAAAAAATCGTTGTTGCTGAAAAGCAGGTTTGTGGAAGCAGAAATTTCGGGCTTCTATACTTATTCAACTTTGTATCCTACGCTAAAGGATATTGTTCAAACTGCATTTACACAAAGCAATCCGTTTAGTGTTGCACGAGCCACATCGCAGGATTTTAGTTTTAATGTAAGAATTTTTGAACCCGGTGCGCTCACGCAAATCATTCATCCGAGCTTTAAACTTATCCGAAACTCAAAGTTGGATGGCGTTGTAAACAGCCGGTTAAGCCAAATATCCATGAATGGATTTGTTCCTGAATTTCAATGGGGCAACACCACTTTGCAGCGAACTAAGTTTACCACCGGAATTATCGGGCGCGAGTTGGATATTTCGTTGGTGAGCGATAATATTTATCAAAAAGACAGTTTGATTGCGGACACATTAAATGTGCTTTTACATAATGAAAAAGACAACCTGAAATTGGATGTTTTTGCATGGGATAAAAACCACGTAAACCGCGCAAATATTACCTCACATATTTATCCTTTGGCTGATGGAGTTGAAGTAAAAGTTGAGCCTTCCGAAGTGTGGTTGGCAAATAATTTGTGGAATTTTTCAAAAGATAATTCGATACTCGTTAAAGGCAACAAAATTACTTCAAATAATTTTTCTTTCAACAATAACCGGCAAAGCATAGCGTTGGATGCTTACCTGAATAAAGATTCGGCTACATCGTTTAAAGCCACTTTCAACCAGATTTCTCTGAGCGATTTTACCAAAGCGTTTATGCCTAAAAATGCAGGCATCAGCGCAACCATCAATGGTTATGCAACGGTTGAAAATGCGTTTGCCATTCCATCGGTTATTGCCGATGTAAAATTGACGGATGTGATAATGGGCGAAATTCCTATTGGCGATGTGAACCTGCAAAGTGAATTGGATAACAACAAAAACAGAATCCTTATCAACTCAACTATTGTTGGCAAAGGCAACGATGTACGCGCTTACGGTTTTTACTCTTTAGACAAAACAAAATCTGACCTGAATCTGAACATTGATTTAAGAAAACTCGGGCTTGAATTTTTGAATTATCCTTTCTTCAAAACTTATGTGCGCGATGCAGTGGGCAGCGCATCGGGCAAACTGCAATTGCAGGGCTTGATGTCGAAACTTGCTTTAACGGGTAAGCTGCGCATTGATACTGCGGCTATAACCGTCAGTTATCTGAACACGCGCTACGGCTTGAAAAATCAGGATGTAACGCTTACGGAAAACAACATCAACCTGAATTTTCTTACGGTGAATGATTTGAATAATACAGCCAAAAATTCGGGTGTTGCCAACGGCAGAATTTATCATACCTATTTTAAAAAGTTTGGTATTGACTGCAAAGTAACCACACAAAACATGATGGTGATGAATACATCTGTCGAGCAAAATCCCGTGTTTTACGGCAAGGCTTTTGCCGATGGAAATGTAACTTTCAAAGGGCAGTTTAATGACATGACCATTCGCGCCAATGTGCGCACCATGCCCGGCACATATCTGCATTTGCCTATCCGCAGCACTAAGGAAACAGGTCGCTATTCTTTCTTTCAGTTTGTAGATAAAAATGCCGACTCGTTATTGGCAAGCAAAAAGCCGCGCCTGAAACTAAACGGCTTGACTTTTGTTTTAGAAGCAGATGTAACGCCCGATGCCACCATTGACATTGTGCTTGACCCTGTGGCGGGTGATATTCTTACAAGTGTAGGCAGAGGAAATATTAAATTGGAGATTGCAAAAACAGGCGGTGTAACTATGTATGGCACTTACGAAGTTGCCCGCGGAGATTATTTATTTACGTTGCAAAACATCGTAAATAAACGTTTCAAATTAGACCCGGGCAGCACTATTAATTTTACCGGAGATATTTATCAAGCAGGCTTGAACATGGATGCAGTGTATGATGTGCGCACTTCCACTTATGATTTAATCAGCGATTTTTTTGAACGAAGCGCTTCGGGCGATGTAACGCAAAGCGAGGCGGAAACCCGTGCCCGAACAAGCATTCCGGCTAAGTTGTTGTTGAAACTTACTGGCGTGCTTTCCGCACCGAATGTAGCTTTTGATATTCGTGTAATTGACCCCGACCCGACCATTCGCACGATGGTGGACAACCGCCTGCAGATTATTCGCACCAACGAAACCGAAATGTATAAGCAGGTGTTTGGCTTGCTGATGCTGAACCGCTTTTTACCACCGGGCAACACCATCAATAACTCAGTTGCCGGAAGTGATATTGGCGGAGGTGTGGCAAACACGGTGGGCGAGTTTTTGTCTTCTCAGCTATCGCGCTACCTCAACAATTTTGTTTCCAATTTTGTGAACGACCTTGATATAAATTTCCGCTATCGCCAGTATAGTCAGCAGGGTGTGGCAGGTGCGCAGTCGGCAGACGAGGCTGCCGATACCAGGCGCGAGTTGCAGCTTGCTTTAACCAAGCGTTTTTTCAACGACCGTTTTTCGGTAAGTGCAGGTGGAAATGTTGATTTTGGAAATACCACCGTTACCGATAATACAGGCAACGGAGTAAGCCGCGTGGCAACGGCAAACGTTGCGGGTGACTTTCAGTTGGAATATAAACTGACAAAAGACGGTCGCTGGCGCGCGCGGGCTTTTAACCGAACTGACTATGATAACTTTAACCTGCGCAACCGCAATCGAACAGGTGTGGGCATTACTTACCGCAAAGATTTTGACAATGCAAAAGACCTTTTCACTATTCCTAAAAGGAAGAAAAAATCTAAAGTAATCGCCCTGCCACCCGATGCTGAAATTAAAGAAGAAGACGTGCCGGAGATTCAGCCTGCGCAGTAGTTTGTTGCTGTTACTAAAAGACAACTAACGTATTTGGGCTACCAACTTTATTGCACAATCAACTTTGACAAACCGACTATGCGTTGCTTGGAAGTTACAGTGTATTGATACATTCCTTTGCTTACTCCATTAAGCATTAGATGAGTAGTTTTTTCAGATAATTTTTGTTGCAGTATAACTCTGCCTGTCAAATCAAAAAGTTGAAACGTAGCATTATCATGCAGATTTTCGCTTTCTATGGTGATGTGATTTTGTGTAACAGGATTAGGGTATATTTTGAAATCATTTTCTGCAATTTCAGGTATAGAAGTTACTCTATTGATAAGGCAGGTATCATTCCATCTATTATTGTGAAAGACTAAACTATTATCCTGGAAGTAGCATAGCAAATTTCTACCCGGCCCATCCAATAAATCCGACTGAACACCTGGCGACCAAAGGTGTGTGTATAGAGAACCTATACCTTCAATCCACACATCTTGTGACCAACCATACGCTGAAACATAAAATCTATCACGTAATTTACCTCCCATCATTATTGAATCAATTGAGTCAATCTTAATAGGTACATCATTCCAATAAAACTCAGGATCTTTAATACGAAAGGTATCGCCTGCAACTTTGCCAAAGTCGTAAATTTTGTAATCAATAGAATCTCTATATCTTCTGATGAAAACTGACTTTGCAGAATCTTGTCTTACAAAATAATTTCGTATTGAATCAGCCGAAGAAATTTTCTGATAACTGGTATTACCAATAGTAGTATCCCTTTGAACCTTGTAAACAACAGTGCTGATGTCAGGTGGCGAGGTGAAGTAGTATTGAAAATAAAGTTCATTCCATTGCGCTGTAGAATCTGCAAACCTGAAATTATGTTGGGCAGACAGATTGGAACAAAAGGCAGTAAGAAAAGCAGCTACGAATAAAGTTGATTTCATAAAGCAGAATTTTATTCAAAATAAAGCAATAATGCTTTAATCTGAAATTTACTCCATCCAACTCTTGTAATACTCTTTATCTTCAATCGGCAAGGCATCTTCGCAAATCCAAAGCGGCTTAAAGGTATCCACCATCACAGCTAATTCGCGCGTTTCATCTTTGCCGATGCTTTTTTCTACCGTGCTTGGATGCGGTCCGTGCGGAATACCAATCGGATGCAAAGTTATCATGCCTTTTTCTACGTGCTTGCGGCTCATAAAATCGCCATCCACATAATACAAAACTTCATCGCTGTCCACATTGCTGTGGTGATATGGCGCAGGGATGGCAAGCGGATGGTAGTCGTATTTGCGCGGTACAAAACTGCACACCACAAAATTGTGCGCTTCAAACGTTTGATGCACCGGAGGCGGCTGATGCACGCGCCCCGTTATCGGTTCAAAATCGTGAATGGAAAATGCGTAAGGATAATGGCAACCATCCCAACCAACGGCATCAAACGGATGATACACATAATGGTAAGGAAACAACAAACCATCTCTTTTTATGTAAACAAGAAAGTCGCCTTTCTCATTGTATGTTTTCAGATTTTGCGGCTCGCGAATATCGCGCTCACAGAAAGGCGCGTGTTCCAGCAATTGCCCGAAATCATTGCGGTAACGCTTTGGATAAACAATAGGCGAAAATGATTCTACAATAAAGAGGCGGTTCTGTTCGGTTTCAAAATTTATCTGGTAAATAGTGCCGCGCGGAATAATGATGTAATCACCATAAGCAAAA
>CAZSEG010000118.1:0-993 GCA_964605875.1 uncultured Chitinophagaceae bacterium | reverse complement strand
GCAAAAGTTAGCTCACCGAAAATTGTTTTCAAAGTTCCTCTGCCTTCATGTACAAAAATCATTTCATCTGCGCCCGAATTTTTGTAGAAATAACCTTCCATGCTTTTGCGCGGAGCAGCCAACACAATGTGGCAATCATTATTTACCAAAACAGGTTTGCGGCTTTTCAAAAAATCATCTTCGGCAGCCACATGAAAACCTTTGTAGCAACGGTGTTGCATATTTTTCTGCTGCGCAATTTTGGGCGCAACATCTATCGGCTCATCAATTTTTGAAACAACGGTTGGCGGATGATGATGATAGATTAACGAATAGACATCGCTGAAACCTTCGGTGCTTACCAACTGCTCGGAATATAAGCCGCCATCGGCTTTGCGGAATTGTGTGTGTCGTTTGTGCGGCACTTCACCGCGCTTGAGATAATGTGGCATATTTTTTAATTTTTGATTTCAAATTGAAACTTACTGAACCGCGAATTATGTGCATTTTCGCCACTTTATTTTTCAAATATGATAAACATCATTCCGTCTGAAGTGCCTGTGCCGAAATTGCACGAATACCTGTTGAGTTGCATCGCGCCCCGACCGATAGCTTTTGTTTCCACCATTGATAAAAACGGAAACGTAAATCTTGCGCCATTTTCGTTCTTTAATGTGTTTGGCTCCAATCCGCCAACCTTGATTTTTTCGCCTGCACGAAGCGGCAGAACGGGCAAAACAAAAAACACATTAGATAACCTTTATGAAACAGGTGAATGTGTGGTAAATATTGTGAGCTATGATATGATTCATCAATGCAACCTTGCTTCGGCAGAGTTTGAAAAGGGCGTAAATGAATTTGAACGCGCGGGTTTTACGCAAGTAAAAAGTGATTTTGTGAAACCTCCGCGAGTGGGCGAAAGCAAGGCGCATATAGAATGTAAAGTGAAACAGATTATTGAAACCGGGCAGGGCGGGGGAGCAGGCAATCTGGTAATTTGCGAAGTGGCGGCTT
>CAZSEG010000117.1:0-10240 GCA_964605875.1 uncultured Chitinophagaceae bacterium | reverse complement strand
CATCGGTAGCACACAAAACAGTTACTTTAAAAAAGCATTCATTCCGATTGCCCAAATCATCTGCGGCTTCAAACTTTACGACCGTGCTGCCTATCGGAAAATTACTGCCGCTTTCATATCCTGCAATCAACTTCACGGGAACGGATTTTCCTGCTTTGCTTGCCGAAGGGCGCACATAATCAACCTTTGCAAAACTTTTGCCTTGTTCGCAATCTGTTGTAATATCTTTCAGGCAAGTGATAGATGGCGGAGTGTTATCCACCGGAGGTGGCGGTGGAGTTGGTTTCGGTTTTTCTTCAACAGGAGGCGGTGGTGGCGGAGTTTGTTGAACCATAGCGGGTTTATCTTTTTCAACAGTTACCTTAAAGCTACATTCGGCAACATTGCCCGAAGCATCCGTAGCTTTCAATTTAATGTTTGTAACGCCAACAGGAAAGTTGCTGCCCGATGCTAAACCCGAAACAACTTCAACGTTTGCATTGCCGCAATTATCATTCGCCTTAGGCAAATTGTAATCTACTTTTTTGCCGGTTTCATCATTGCCGCATTTCACCGAAATATCATTCGGACAAGTGATTGTTGGCGGCTCTGCATCCTGCACTTCAACATAATAAGTAGCGGTAAGCTGTTCGCCTACATCATTGGTGGCAACAAAAGAAAGTGGCGTTCTGCCGACCTGAAAAGAACTGCCGCTTAACTGTCCCGCAACTTTTTGAACAGTTGCGTTGCCGCAATCTGAAATTGCTTTAGGCTCGGTGTAGTATACTTTGGCAAAACATTTACCCGGCTCTGTTTTTGCAACAATATTTGAAGGAACTGTCATGTCAAAACGATTGCTGAAAACCGAACCCGTTTTATCGTTGTAAAGTGCCAAAACTTCATTGGCGGAAAGTCCTTTGTTGTAAATGCGCAACTCGTCCATAGAGCCGCTGAAAAATTCTGTGCTGCCGGGAATATCGCGCCCGATTTCCAAAGGCGCATTGTTGGGTGTAAGTTTTTTGTTGTAAGCGAAATTCCAAACTTTTTGCCCGTCTAAATAAACTGCCACTTCATTGCCGTCATAAACCTGTGTGTAGAAATACCAAATATCAAAATTCAGTTTCTGTGTCCAATACTCTGTGAAATCCGTATTCATGGAAACAGTGCTTTGCGGACCTTCCAAAGCCTGAACGCGATATTGCGGATTGTTGTCGGTTTCCTTTTGCTCTATGCCTTTGCAAACCAACGTTATCCATTTGATGTTTGGCGTTCTGCCGGGCTTCATTTTTATCCATGCCGAAACACTAAATTCATTTTCGGGCGATTGCAGGCTGTTTGAATTTGGCACGCTTATGTATCCTGAAACTCCGTCAAAATCGAGCGCACCGCAACTGTTGCCGAAGCGGTCGTAACCGTGTTTTACACCGCCCGATATGTTGCCGGTGTTGCCGTTTCCGCTTCTATCGGCTGCCGATGTGTTGTCAAACGGATAATATGCAATCAAACCGCGCTTTGGCAACTGGGCATTTACAAACAGCGAAATGAAAAAGAAGGAAATGAAAAAGTATTTCTGCAAAATGCAATGTTTAATATTTACTCACTAAACAATTACTCGTAATAATACACCAACAGGTTGGTAGCATTTTCCGCAGGCGTTTTGCCCAAAATGTCGCTGCGTTTTGTTCCATTTGCATCATACAATTCGAATACATTTTGCATACCTGTATCCAAGTTCACCATAAAGATAATTTCATCCATTTCTTTGTATTCTTTCAAGAATTTGAAAGCGTCCAAAGCGGCTTGCGAAAGCGTTTGCTCCTCATCGGTGTGAACAATAACGTGATATAAAACGCCTTCGGTTTTGCAAGCAGCCAAGAATCTGCGCGATGCTTTGTTCTGGCTTCCGTTCAAACCAACTTTAGGTTGATTTTTAAATGCAAGCAAGTGTGTTTGAAATGTTGTTGCTTCCACATCTTTTGCGCATTGAATAAACTCCTGACGGTCGAACGGCTTGTTCTTAATATCGAAAGATTTTTGCTGTCCGTTGCAAGTGATATTTACGTTTTGCTCTTTGATATTGGCAACCGCAATGCCGCCTGTGGCATACACAATCACAAAGCCATCGAACTTATCGGTTGTTTTTTCGTTCACCACTTTGCCGTTGTCAATGGTTAAGCCTTCGGGCAGATAATTTGCCTGCTTGTAGCTTTCGTAATCAATATAAGTGCCGCTCGAAATCAACACAACATCTTTGCCTGTTTTCCATTTCTGATAACGTTGATAAACGCTCAAACCGCCTTCTTTAAAAGCAAAATATTTTGCTTTCACCCGTTGGTTGGTGCGGTTCATGGTTATCATTTTGTAAACCTTGTTGCCGAATTTAGAGCTTGTAACTTCCACTTCGCTGGCTGCATAAGCCTTTCTTAAAGCGGAAGAATGTCCAACAGTAAATGAACACAACAGCGCGATGGAGAAAATGGTAAATAATCCTTTTTTCATACTTTACTTTTTATTGGTTAAAAATTTGTTTTTAAAAAATCTGAATGTTGTTATCAGCCCGATGAAGAACATAATTATGCCGATAAAGCCGCCAAGTTTTAAATAAACGGGCGACCTGTCCCAAAAGCGTGAAAGTACGTGCGCCCAAGCGTATTCTTCGGTTACTTCCAAAAAGAATTTCTGATATTTTGAAATTGGCGGAAGCGTGAAATTATAGTTGCAGCTAATCAATACATCGCGCAGTTTGCGGATGTCGTATTCAAACACACGGTCGCGGTCGCTGCCTACGATATTTTGCGCTTTTGTAGCCACATATTCCAACCAGTAAGAGCCGATTGCTTTGTATAAAATCGGGTCGTAAGCATCCCATTCGCCTATCACTCTGAAGGTTTTTCCCAACTCGATTTTTTTGTGCAGGTAAGCAAAAGAATCAACCATATATTCAGATGAATCTTTTGCGAAGAGTTGTGTTGTAAGCGCTTCGTAAAGAATTTCCCTGCCGTTGAAACCAAGCGAATCAATTTGCTTTTGATGAAATTTCAATGCGCTTAACTCCTCAAAGTTCACCTTGCTTAAATACTTGTCGAACTGAAAGTTACCCGTGCCGTCAAAATATTCTTCTTTGGAAATAATTGTAGAAGACCAGCCGGTTGAAACGGCAAAAATCAGCAGTAATAACAGTGTGTGTGCTTTCGTCATGCGGCAGATTAAAAATTCTTGGTGAAATTATAGCCTATGGTAAATTGGGTGTAAACGTTTTTGGATTTGCTTGGCGCAACTACCTCGGCAGGCAGGTTTGCGCTTTTGAAAACAGGCACGGCAAACTCACCTCCGATGTAAATGATTTTACCGATGTTGATGGTTAATCCGCCACCGGCAACCTGCCAGTTTTTGGTGGTTGAAGTAATGTTCAGATTAGACCAACTCCAAGGATTATCGCGGCTTAAATTCCAGAATAAATCAACTACTGCGGGCGCGCTGCGCTGTCCTTTCTTGCCCATTTTCGCCCCTTTTTTTCCATTGATGCGAAAGCCGAGCGTTATGGTTTCTCTCCTCACGCCAAAATCGGCAAGGTCTTCAATCACTTCATTTCTTGAACTCAAATCTGTGCTGACGTAAGAGGCGGTTCTGGTGTATTTAAAATTGTGTTGCTGCAGGCTGTTGCTGTACCTTACCAAGTACTTAAATCCCGTCCAACCCACTGCAAAATCCAAACCGAAATCGAACTTGCTGTATTTGTAATCTATTGCATCGGTAAACTTGCCTGCATCGGATTCGCTTTTCCACGTGCCGCCATTTATCATGCCCACAGAGCCACCGTAAGCACCGCCAACAAACAAGCCTAAATGAATATTGGCGCGGTAAAGCGGATGAAACATAATATCGCCTCTGAAACCTGTGCCAAACGGATTAACCAATTTTTGCCCGCTGCCCGTAAATGTGATTGGAGGCGCGAAACCTTGTGTTTGAGTAGAGCTGACAAGATAATTGGCAATCATCGGGCGTGAACCCATATCTAATCCAACATTCAAGCCGAAGCGCATACCGATGTACTTTTTATACTTTTTGGTACTTGAACTGTAAGAAGTGCCTGAACTGCTGCTTTTGCTGTTGCCGGAAGATGAATTATTGTTGTTATAGGTAGTAGTTGGTGGCGGAGGTGGCGGATTATTTTCTTCTGCACGCACGCTGCGCTCGCTGATGTCGCCCGTCAAAACAAAATCAATGCTTTCGTTAATTCCGATAGCTCCGCCCGTGCTGCCAATGTCTATCAGTTTTACTTCTTTGGCATCATTTTTCTGACAATTGATGTATTTGATAGTAACCTGCAATTCTTTTTTGCCGTAAGGTAAATTACCTTCAATATTAAAACGGTATTTATTGGTTTTGCCGCCCTGGTCGCAGGAGGTTGTGCTTATTCTGAAGCTGATGCTCACCTTCGTTCCGTTCTTGTTGTATATCTCGCTCCACGCGCTGTAACCTTGCGCAAATGCGTGGTTTGTAAATGCAATAAAACCCGCAATAAAAAGTAGTTTGTACAGATGTTTCATGTATTCCGGTTGGATGATGTTTAGGGATTTACGATTCTTTTTACACACGATGAACTAACCGTTACCGTGCCTGTGGTTAAAAGCGAATTTGTGTTATTGCAAAACACATTGTAAGTGTAGCTGCCGTAAGGCACGCTGGCAAAGGTTGCGCTGCCCGGTGTGCCGCAGGTTGCCGCTGTATTGGGCGAAGAAATATATTGCTGACCAAAAGAAGCAATCTGGATTCTGTAACTGCCGCAAGTGCTGCTTATTGCGGTGGTGGTGTGAAAAACAATGTTGCTGTATGAAATGCTGTTGCTTTGATTCAATTCGCAGGAGTAGCCGTACCAACCGTAAGGGCATATACATTTTCCCGATTCGCACACGCCACCATTTTGGCAACTTTCGTCTGTACACCTGCGGCAGGACGACACGCCCAACACGCATACAAGAGCCAAGAATGTAAATGCTTTAAACAGAATTTGCTTCATCAAAATAGGTTTTTTTAATACACCCGATTACTAACACAAACTCACTTTGGGAAGATGTGTTTCATAATCAGGCGGTGCAAATAAAGTTCATTTTGATTTTTAAAGCAAATACCTTTTTCGGCAGTTTCTTACCAATATGGTGTTGCGAGTTACGAGTTGCAAGTTGCGGGGTATTTGTTTGCGTAAGCAAACACTCTGTGTACTCCTCTACTCTGCGTGCAATCAAAAAGACTAAAGTTTACATAGCCAAAACAAGTTTTGGACATAACCTACCCTTTTTATCGCAATCAACTATGTTTCTATGTGGTTTTAAAGTGTATTGTAATTTCCGAACTCATTTATTTGTACTACTCCATAATACAATGCAATTCATTGGTCAAGTATTTTCATTTATAGTGTAACCTTTTTAATCAGGTGGCGTATATGTAGATATAAATTGAAAACAATGACAAATATTTTACCAATACCAACCAACCTGAACCAACACCTGCAAAATGCAATGCTCGCTGCGGACGTAAAGTTGAGCGGCTTGGTAAAAATGAAAGCAGCCACCCTAAAAAGTTTAGTTGGCTGCTACGGAGAAGACGAAAATAAAATACCGATTAACGTAACAAAGTAAAGGCGGAATTCGTAAACACCTTAGAACCGTCATTCAAAGTACCTGACACAAAATACAGGTATGTACCGACAGCACAAGGCGCAGCGTTAAAAGTACCGTCCCATCCATCATTTTGGTTATTGGTGCGGAATACAACAGAGCCAAAATCATTATACACAACAAATTCAAAGTTGTCTAATGACGCGCCTAATACAATCAATACATCGTTATTGCCATCACCATTAGGCGTAAAAGCGTTTGGCACAACTATTTTGTCCATAAACACTTTACCCGGTGCATTCTCATAGCTGTTATTGTTCACGGTATTCTCCTCAGCTTCCTCTTTATCTAATTCTGCAACAAGAATATGGTCTTCTAAATCTTCTTTCGCAACAGTTGGCACGGCACGCACTATTCCGTTATTCACCAAATCGCGGTTAATATCAAAAGGTTTGCTGTTCAATGTTGTATCAATTTTCACAACAACAGGCTTGTCGGTATTTTCCACAAACACTGCTACAATGGTATCGCCTTGAGTGAATGACATATTGAAAGCGGCTGTGCCGAATTGTGCATTGCTGTTTTTCACCAACCAGTGGCTGAATTTGTAATTACCCAAAGTGTGTGATGCAAAATTCACTTCCACATTGCTGAAATAGGTCAGCGAAACAGGATACGAAGCCGGTTGAATGCTGTTCACCGTAACATTTCCCGCGCCTGCCGGAGTTACATTTACCACAATTCCTGTTACGGGTGTAACGCTGTAACAAGTATCCATAGAGGCATACACTTTTGTAGCGCGCGCTTTAATCTGGTTGCGCAATTGTTCTACATTATTCAACCATGTTTGGTAGCTGTTGGCGTTGTTCGACTCCCAACGCGCACTGTGGCGTTGCATTTCAGGTTGAATATCTGCTACCATACCATTCAAATGGTCAAGCATATTACTACGGCTGAAAGTTGTGTTCAGCAAATCGGCATAGCGGTTGATATACAACTGGTGGAATTTGCGGTTGTTCATCAGGGCATTGAAAATATCCACATGACCTTGCTCGCAGCCTGCGTTTTTGAATTGATTCAGATTTTCTACATCACAGGCATTTGCACTTGCCGCATCCATGCTCGGCAGGTTGCTGAAATTCTGCCCCAAGTTGAAAATGTTGTCATTATCCCACAAACGGTAACGCCATTTAACGCCATCGCCTTTTTTGCCTCTCCACCATGCGGTGTTCCCCATAAAAGTATTCAAGGTAAAATAGTCAATCAAACTCAACACATCCAACTCTGATGCTACATAATTGTATGCCGCAGAATCAGCCATGTTGTTGTTTTGAATGTATTGATACAGCGCACACCAGTCGTCTTTCGCGCTGCTGTTTTCTGCCTCGTTTTCTACTGAAAGACCACCGTAGTACGAAAGCATATCCACATCATTTTTTCCTTGATTGTAATATGCTTTGGTGAATTTTTCATCCACACGTTCGCGCATTTCATACACGCCCCAATATTGCCCGTTCAGGTAAATAACAACGGCTTCGTATTTGCGGGTGTCCACATTCAAACTGCCTTTTTCGGCAAGTGTTTGCGCAAAGCCGTCACGCACGTGTGTGCTTGCCATACTGCCCGCAAAACCTACATAATTATCAGAGCCTGCCGCGCGAAGAATCACACAATCAAAATTTGTTCTGTCGGAAGTATGAAACAGCGGATAGTCAATTTTTGAATCCTCACCGTATTCATCGCGCACATAAAAACGCATTCCTTTTTGCTCGTAGTACCAACTGTCATTTCCATGACCTTTGATGCCGCCTTCAACTTTGAACTGACGGTTTTTGTTTTTGTCGAAAAACTCCATCGAGCCGGCAATTTCCAACTGCGGTTTCATAAACTGAAACAACGCGCCAAAATCTCCGCTGCAAATTGATATTACAGGAAGTGTGTGATTTTCATTGATAAAATATGTGTTGGTTACAACGGGGCTTGCAATGGTATTGTTTCCTTGATTCGGGCGAACGCAAGAACGCAAGGCTGTTGTTTTTGCAATCTGCACGGGCGCGGTGTAAGCGATTGCAGCGTTGCTCGTTGCAGGGTCGCTGCCGTCAATGGTGTAATAGATAGTTGCATCGGCTTCGTTTGCAGTAAGCGTTACGGAAGTTGCTCCGCTTAAAAACGAAGCATCCTGATTAGCTTCGGGAGCTTTCAGGTAACGCAATTTTCCATTTACATTTTGTGTGCCGGGGGTAGCAGTTTCAAACACGCCCCATTGAGCGTTTCCGTCAGTTAAACGCCCCCGACTGTGGTTCTTTTTACAAGGCAAAACTTTTATAGAATCCACCAGCACGCCATTACGCGAAAGGGTCAAAATTTCTTTGCCTTTAGTCTGACTTAATTTGAAATTGGTGTGGTGCTGATTATCAAAATAACCGTCTTTGCCTGAACACACAAACACGACTGAACCTTTTGCCGGAACTATAATATTGGCGGGAATTGAAAACTTGTTCGGCTTTGCAGGATTATCGCTCAAAGTGTAACCTTGCAACGAAACATTGTTGTTTGCCGGATTGTAGATTTCAACCCAGTCTTCAAATTTTGCTTTGCCGGTATTTTTGCCTCTGTCCACAACCTGCTCGGTTGAAGTTTGGAAGGCATCTTTATTGGCTGCGCTGTATTCATTGATGACTAACTGGGCATCAATTTCCATAGCAAAAAGCGCGATGGCAACTGTGGCGCACAGGCGCACACTTTGGGGACGGGGTACTTGGTTCAGCATTGTTCAGACTTTTAAGTTTTCAGACTTAAAGACAAAATAACACAGGGAAAAGAGTTTGTCAAGGGGGGATTTGAAAATAAACACAAGTGAGCAGTAAGCAGTAAATGATGAATGGTCAATCTGTCAATCCGTAAATAGTCAATCAATGTAATCCATAAATCCGTGTAATCATCACATTGTGCGTAATCTCCCGCAACTCATCTCTCTTCACTCATTTCACTCCCATCCTATCGCTTTCAGATGTGCCGTGCCGCTTGCGGTTTTGGCGGTGTCTAACTCTGCCAGCCGCTTTGCCAACAGCTCTTTTTGCTGCTGCACAAAATCGTTGTCCTGTATGTTGCCCGTTACTTTTTTCATAAAATTCAGCACCTCTTTTTCCACTTTGTAAAAAGTGTCGTTTGCTTTTTGAAAGTATTGGTAATTGCGCAGCAGCGTTTGCAAAAAATCGTAGTGATGCAGTTCGTAATGCGCAATCAGCTCATACATCTGCGCCACGCGGTATTGAATGGGCTTGCTTTCCCGCGCCATTTTAGAGTTCAGAATCAAGCGGATGCTGTCTAACGCTTCATCGTACTTTTTTTCTTTCATAAAAAACACCGCAATGCTGCCATGCACTTTTATTTTACTCATTTCATCCAGCAGTTCTGCATGGCTTTGAAGTTCGCGGGTTATCCATGCGTATAAATCACTGGCAGAAGATTTGTTCAGCCCCAAATGGTGCGCGTCTATTTTCAGCCGCAGCAGATGCACTAACCGCTTGCCCTGCGCCAAGCGCGTAACAGGTTCATATTCCTGTAACAGGCGGATGGCTTCGGTCAGTTCCGCTTTCCATTCGGGATGTTTGGCAGTTCCAAGTCCGGTATTGCAGGCGGCATTGACGTATCCCTGCTCATCAATAACACTGTATTTTAAGTTTGATAAAGTATCCAGAATCTGCTTATCGGTGTCCAACGCCTGTTGCGGATCGTTTGTAAACCATAAGCGTTTTACCGATAAATACACGGTATTTGCCCGCCTGCTCTGCAGTTTTTGTTCGGGCAGGTCTTGCAACGAAACGGGCGGCAGCGTTTCAACTGTATCTTTCTTGCCCCGGTTCATATACCATTTCATTTGCTCGCGGTAAAGCGTTCGCCAGTGCGTCCACTCGTTTAAGCGGCTCAGTTGCTCCTGTGTTTTCTCAAGATTGCCGTTCGGCACATTGGTGTCTGCGCCCGCCACATCCAGCAGATACAAAATTTTTATGGCAGTAGCGAAATCCTCATTCTTTTCGGCTATGGCAAGCGTGTCCGTCAGAATTTCTGCCGCCTGCTCGTGCAGGTTGCGCCCAATCAGCATTTCGGCATATTGCAATTGCTGCCACACATATATCTGTTCCGATTGCGTTTGCAGCGGAACCACCAACACACGCATCAGGTTTTCGTAAAGATAATGCTTGGTTTTGTGCAGATGCGCAACAAAGCTGCTGTCGCCTAATTTTTCTTTCACGGCTACATCCGAATTTAATCCGCCATTTACAATAGCATCAAACAACTGCAAGAAATTTGCCGAACTGTTCCGCGCATATTTCTCTTTAAACAGTTTTTTTTCGGCTGCCGACAAACTGCTTATCAGCGCATAAAGGTCATTTTTCTTCATAAG
Source organism: uncultured Chitinophagaceae bacterium (assembly GCA_964605875.1). Lineage (GTDB taxonomy): Bacteria > Bacteroidota > Bacteroidia > Chitinophagales > LD1 > UBA7692. The sequence continues at coordinate 235 of CAZSEG010000117.1, read as the reverse complement.
CCTCTGTTTCAGGATGGTACATTCTTTTTCCCGTACAAACATATATTATGCTTTAGAATTTTGAAGTAAACAGCTCTTTGGCGTGAGAAATGGAATGCTGATTTACGCTGATTTGGGGGATAGGTGATGATTTTAAAAATTCGTGTAATCCTTTAATCTGCGTAATCATCACCTTGCGTGTAATGATTGCTTGCAGCGCAAATCATAAAAACCCTAACCAATCAGCGTTCCATTG
>CAZSEG010000116.1:9086-10270 GCA_964605875.1 uncultured Chitinophagaceae bacterium | reverse complement strand
GCCACTTCCGGTTTGTCGCAATATCAGTGGAACACGGGCAGCACAAGCGAAACTGCTATCATCAACAATGCGGGCAAATACTGGGTAAGCGCAAATGATAACGGCACTGTTGTAAGTGATACCATTATTGTGTTGGCGAAAAATATTGAAACCGAAATTTTCAAAACAGATAAAGCGTGGCATTGCATTTCCGATACTGCATGGTTCATCGGCAGCAACGAAATTTTTGAGCCGAACGGTTTTTGGAATACAGGCATCGCAGGTAATATTTTGCAAACAAGCATTGCCGGAAAATATTGGTACGAATTTATTGACAGCACATTTTGCATTCATCAAATTGACACGGTAGAAGTTATCGGCATAGCCGATTCATCGGTGTTGAATTTTTCAAAATCTATTGAGCTTTGCAGTTCCCAGTTTCCTTACGAAATAAATGTGCAACTGGGCGATAATCCTCTATGGCAGGATAGCTCAACCGACTTTCTTTTTTATGCCGACAGCGCAGGCACTTATTATTATGTATCGTACCTGAATAATTGCGCAATAATTTTTGACACCGTTATCATACAAAACAAAACATTCAATGCCCCGACATTGTGTTGCGACACCGTTGTGTGCATACCTGACAGCGTTGCGCTTTCGCTGCCTGCGGGTTTTGTAGATTACTATTGGAGTACAGGGCAAAATGCGCCTTCCATTTTTATTGCAAAAGAGGGTGTGTTTAATGTGTTTGTGAATGTTACCGACAGCGCAAATTGTGTGGCAACCACCAACACCATTATTGTTGAATTACAGGACAGTATTCCGCAGCCGAGCATTGTTCAAAACGGGGCGTTTTTGGTGGCGCAGCCTGCGGGTTACACTTATCAATGGTTTAGAAATGATACCTTGCTGCTAGGGCAAACCACATCAGGAATCAGGAATGAAATATTCGGAATCTATTGTGTAAATGTATCGCGCGGAATTTGTTTTAATACTGCTTGTTACTTTTTCATAGATGTTTCGGGTATTTCATCAATTGACGAAAGTGAACTTGCTGTTTATCCCAATCCGGTGAGTGATGTCATTAAGATTGAAAGCAAAATTGAGTACAAAGAAATACTCATCAGCGATGTGCGGGGAACTGTATTGCTAAAAACAAAATCCGTAAGCAGCATAGATGTTTCCGCGCTTCAGGCGGGAAT
>CAZSEG010000116.1:1699-9076 GCA_964605875.1 uncultured Chitinophagaceae bacterium | reverse complement strand
GTGACTTACAGCAGAAAATTCTTGAAGGAGTAAAGCCATTTATTGAGTTGTCAAAAAAATATCAGAGGTTTTCGGAAGTAAAATCTGATATTTGGCAAGGTTTTTGTTACAGCAATTCATAACATTCACTTAATCTCTGACAAATGGACAAATTTCTACGCAAGTTTCCTCTCGCAGGAAGTTTCAAAGGTTTATTTTTTGCAACAGCTTTATTGTTTACTGCATTTCATGCAACTGCCCAGATAACGGGTGACACATCAGTTTGCGTAGGCGAAACACAGGTATATTATGCAACACCCGTACCTAATGCCATTTATAACTGGCAGGTAATTGGCGGAAATATTCAGGGAGCCACTACAAATGATTCAGTGGTAATAAGCTGGCAGACACCGGGCAGCGGCTCGGTTTTGGTTTCCATCAATAATTCATTCTACACATTGAATGTTACCATTCATCCAAAGCCAAAACCGAAGATTGTTCCTAACCCTTATGCTGCTTGTCCACCGGATGCGGGTCAACAAGGTTCGCCCATCGGAACTGATAAAAGAGACTGTGATAAGGTGTGCAAATTTGCAACCTTAATTTACTCCACTCAATTAAATGCAGGCAGCGCTTATCAATGGACTGCAACGGGAGAAATTTCATTAACGGGAGCAAACACCAATGTAGTTACCGTAATTTGGGATTCTTCATCTACAGGTTCTTTAACCGTAGTTGAAACCAACCAGTGGGGTTGTGTGGATTCTGCAACTTATTGTGTAGAGAAGGTGGCTTTGCCTGTGGCATTGTTCACGCATCAGGCAAATGTTTGTCTGAATTCAACAGTAGCTTTCAATAATCTTTCAACAGGAAACACCTTAACGCACCAATGGTATTTTGGCGATGGCGGCAGCTCTAACTTAATCAACCCGACACATATTTATACTTCGCCCGGCACTTACACCATTACGTTAATTGTAACTAACCGTTGCTTTTGCGTAGATACTTTTCAAAGCACGATTAACGTAAACACATTACCCGGTCCTGAAATTACCTGCCCTGCTACTTTATGCGCATTCGATACCGCAACTTATTCAACCGGTGCCGCAGGTTGCACTTACAATTGGTTTGCCATTGGCGGCACTATTGTTGGTGCAAATAATTTGCAAAGCGTAACTGTTGCATGGGGTGCAGGTCAGTTAGGCACATTGGGTTTGGTGGTTTCAGGTTGCGTGGGTTTGTGCAGCGACACCTCCAAAGTTTACATTCCTATTGTTCCTGCAACGGCAACCATCAATGGACCAACAAAAGTTTGCCCGGGGGAATGCGCGGTATATTCTCTGCCGCGTTTTAGCGGTGCAAAATATGTGTGGAGTTTGAATGCTTTTGCTTGCGGCACAATCAAAGATTCTACGTGTTGCGAGCAAGTGGAAGTTTGTTATCCAAACTTACCGTATCCATGCAATGATACTTTACGTGTTACCTATTTCGATTCTACTTTGAATTGTGGCGGCAGCGGTGTTTTCATTATTCGTTATCGCCCTAAATTAGAATTGTTTGGTTCGGGTGAAGTTTGTGTAACACCTGTTGCACAGCTTTTTGCTTCGGGTGGTGTGGTATGCAACTGGAGTGTTTCTCCTGCCGGTCCTGTCATTTCGCCTAACCCTTCTGCAACTATCAATATCAATTGGCTGGGCGTTCCGGGTACTTATACTTTCACGGCAGTGCCCATCAATCCCAATCAGGTTTGTACAGATTCAACCACAAAAGTTATTAAGGTTTATCCAAGTCCGCAACGCCCTGTAATTACAGGCGATACAGTGATTTGCGCAGGCAACAGCATTCAATATTGCGCTGCCGGAGCAGGTGATATTCACTGGATAATTTCAGGAGGCACACCGGCTACAAGCATTGGCAATTGCATTACCGTAACTTGGGGAAATATACCTCCGTATTCGGTGCGCGCATTCCGCAAATCGCAAACACCGCCTTATTGCGAATCGGACACTGCTACACAAAATATTTATCCTGTTACTTCATTGCCTGTGCCTGCATTGGTAAGCTCATCGCCTGTGTGTGCCAACGGAAACAGCACCGTAACTACAACAACTGTTTATCCTGCGGGAACAATTTACACATGGAGTATTTCGCCAAATAATGCAGGAAGTATAATAAGCGGGCAAGGCACAAATACCATTCAAATTGAATGGGGAAACAATGCGCCACAACCAATTACTATTTCGCTTACGGTAGCTGCCTGCGGACAAACACAAACCAATTCAACAATAGTTAATTTGAATGCTGCGCCAACGCCAAGTGTGGTGCAATTAAATTCATTGTGTCAGGGCGGTTCGGCACAAATCAATGCAATTGGCGGTGCATTTACTTCTGTGCTTTGGAGCGGTGCGGGTGTGGTGAATCCGAATGTAAATCCTGCAACAATTACTTTAGATGGTTTGTATCAGGTAACCGTAACGAACGTGAATGGCTGCACAGGGATTTCGCAAATCAATGTTCAATATGTTTCGGGACCAACGGCAAGCATCAGCACTGCCGACCCGCTTACCTATTGTATCGGTTCTGCTTTCAATGTAAATATTTGCGCATTGGGAAATCCCAATTACTCTTACGCATGGAGCAATGCCTTAACAACGCAATGTATCAATGTAACTGCTCCGGGTAGCTTTAATGTAACTGTTACCGATGCTACAAACGGTTGCTTTGCAGTTTCAAACACTATTACGGTAAATCAGATTGTATGTAATTCAACAGTACCAACCTGCATAACAAATGAAACCGCCAATATCACGCACACAGGTTGCAATCCGAAAAACTTCTTCGGCACTGCCACAGGCACAGTTTTTGGTTATTCATGGAACTTTGGAGACTTAACTACTTCCAATCTTCAAAACCCTGTTCATACTTATACGCAGGCAGGATTTTACTTAGTTGTAATGAATGCTTATGTGCTTGCCAATAATGGCGTGGATACTTGTGTAATTCAGGATACTGTCCATATAGAAATACCATTGCTGGCGAAGTTTGATTTTGTGTCGGGATGCTTTGGTGATTCGGTTTGCTTTACAGATATGAGTGCATACACAGCAGGTAATAACATTACATCATGGAACTGGAGCTTTGGCGATGCAACTACTTCTACACTTCAAAATCCGTGTCATCTTTATCTCGCTGCGGGAACCTATTATCCGACACTTACCATATCCAATGGCAGTTGTGTAACTTCCATTTTTGATACCGTAGTTATTAATCCAAATCCAACGGCTGCATTCAGTTTCACCAATTCGCTTTGCATAAACACCAATGTTGTATTTACAGATAATTCAACAGGAAGTGTAAACTACTGGAACTGGAATTTTGGCGACTTGGGAACTTCCTTAAATCAGAATCCTTCGCACAGTTATTTCCCTGCGGCAACTTATCCCGTGAAGTTATTGGTGAAAGATATTTACGGTTGTAAAGATTCCATCACCCAAAATATCACCATCAGCAATCCTTCTGTTTCAGGAAGTATAACGGCATTTCCCGATACGATTGTTTGTGCAGGAACGAATGTGTTGCTGGTTGCGCCACCATGCGGCACTTGTACCTACTCATGGAGCAACGGCTCAACGAATGATTCAACAATCGTAAACACAACAGGCTTGTATGTGGTGAATATCACCGATGCCAACGGCTGCAAATACAGCACATTCATCAAGATTATTGTTCACCCGAAACCAACACCAATTGTCGTTGGCAATGCCACAAAAGTATGCGTGGGCGGTTTCATCAATTTGCAAACTACAAACAATCCAAACTGGCTCTACCAATGGATTAGCAACGAGCCTGCTATCAATGGCACAACTTTCTATTCTGCATCTGCCAGCGCAACAACACCCGGCACATATACTTCCTATGTTGTCGTGTTGGATACATCTACAGGTTGCAATGATACTTCTTTAGCATACATATATGTGGTGAACGCACCGCCTGTTCCTGCTGTGATTTCCGCCATTGGCGCTACTACAGTTTGCAAAGGCGACACAATTACATTAATTGCTTTTCATCCTGACCCAACCGTTACTTTACTATGGAGTACAGGGGAAGTTACCGACACCATTCGTGTTACAGAAAACGGCTGCTATTTTGTGATTGCAACAGATACAAACGGCTGTAGCACGAAAACAACTTTTTGTGTAACCGTAAATCCATTGCCTGAATTGTGTGAATTTTATGAAGGCTGCATGGACACTTGCGCAACATATATTATTAAAGGGCCATCGGGTGGTACAAGCTATCAATGGCTGAACAATGGTGTTGTTTTAGTGGGCGATACTTTACAAAAGTACACGGCAACTGTTAGTGGTAATTATTCTGTAATTGTAACCAACAGCTTTGGTTGCTTTGATACAACAGGAGTTTTAAACCTTACGCTTTATCCATGCGACAGTCAGTGTGTTGAATTTATTATTGACAGCATTTACTGCGATTCGCTGGGTAAGTATGTGATGCTGTATCATGTTATCAATCATTCACCGAATACTGCTCACGAAATCGGTTTGCAGATTTTGCAGCCACACCTCAATGTGGCGTATGCTCCAAACCTGATAACCGACACCCTTGCAAGCGGAGCAACATCACCGCAACTTTCTGCCACGATATACAACGGCAGTGCGGGCGACACGCTGTGCTTTCAAACCTATTTGTATGAGTATTTCCATGACTCAACAGGCGGGCAATGTTGCAAAAAACTTTGCTGCAAAAGCGATACGGTTTGCGTAACGCTGCCACCATGTCCAACAGATACAAACTGCTGCTACTTCAAGTATGTGAGCGATTCTATTTACTGTGTAACCAAACCAAACGGACAAAAGGAATATCACTTCAGTGTTACCATTGACGGATGCGGCACTTTGAACATTTCGCCAAACAGTCCAGGAACAATCAACCTCAGCAATCCATATACATTATCGGGTGGCTTGGTAACTATCAGCGGTGTGTTTGTTCCTGCCAACAACAATGTAACTAACCTGTGTTTGCTGTATGTAATGTTTGGCAACAATAAGTATTGTGCCGACACAACAATATGTATGAAGCTGCCGCCATGTCCGCCTCCGGGCAAGCCTTGCGAGTGGGAATACAGAAAAACTATTTGCGCGGGTCAGTCATCTACATTCCTGTATTTGGTGAACCAAGTTGGCACAACTTATACTTGGCAATTTACGGGTGGAAGTCCTTCAACAGCTACTGGTTTGGGTCCGCATACGGTTACTTACAACACACCTGGAACTTATGCAGTGCAACTTACCATGACCAATGCAACCGGCACAACCGTATGTATTGATTCCATAAAAGTGATTGCACCACCTATGGCAAGCATCACACAAAGCGGCAACACGCTTTTTGCGCAGCCTGCAGGCATGAGCTATCAATGGTATCAGGGCAATCCTTCACCGGGCAATTTGTTGAGCGGACAAACGAACCAGTTTATCAATCCACAACTTTCTACATTGTATTGTGTGGTGGTTACAAATGCTACAGGCTGTAAAGACACTGCCTGCATTGATTTTGTGCCTGTCGGCATTGATGATTTGTCGGCAATGGTTGCTTTCAATCTATTCCCGAATCCTGCGGCTGATGTGTTGAATGTGGTGCTAAATTCATCCAAATCAACCGAAGCCAAAGAGATAAACGTTTATGATATGAATGGGCAATTACTGCAAAACATCATTTCAATAAATGAAACAACAACACTGCATATCGGCACACTTGCAAAAGGTGTTTATACTATTGAAGTGAAGGTTGGAAAATTGGGCGAGCGGAAACGGTTCGTTAAGATGTAGATAGATTTGTTTTTTTTCCGCGAAGGCACAAAGAACACAAGGTTATGTTCTTTGTGCCTTTTTAGTTGAGTGTTGTTTTTTTATCCCATTTTATGTTCAACTTCAAACACCACAGCCGCATTACAGCCACCAAAACCCGAAGCGGTTTTTAATGCAAATTTTTTGTTTGAAGCAGTAAGTTTTTTGTTTGAAGCAGTAAGTTTTTTGTTTGAAGCAGTAAGTTTTTTAATGATGGAGATATTTTCACTTGTGCCAAGTGTGTCAAAATTTAAGATCGGCAACACAATGTTTTGTTGAAGTGAATGAAAAGTAATGATAGATTCTAAAACACCTGCTGCGCCAAGTGTGTGTCCGAAGTGCGGCTTTAGGCTGTGCAGCGGAACATCAGCCAATGCCGCATGATGAAAGGCTTTGGCTTCCATTTCATCATTAAAAACAGTAGCTGTGCCATGCGCAGAAATAAATGATAAATCTTTGGCTGTAACCCCGCTCCTGCTCATCGCATCACTCACCGCAGCGGCAAGCTCCGCGCCCGTGCGCGATGGTCCCGAAATATGATTAGCATCGTTCGTGCTTGCGCCTTCCAATACTTTAATTTTTTCTTTGCCTGCCAGCATTTCATCAACCGTTAAAACAACAGTTGCGGCACACTCGCCCAAGTTGATGCCATCGCGCTGCTCATCAAAAGGTTTACATGGGTTTTTACTCATTGCCCCCAATGCCTGAAAGCCCGAAAGCACAAATTTGGAAAGTACATCTGCACCTGTAATAACTATATGTTTGTATTTACCCGCAAGCAACAATCGCCTTGCAATAATAATCGCCAGCACTCCCGAAATACAAGCGTTGGAAACAACCAAAGCCTTGTTGCTTGCATTAAATTCCGCAGCAATTTTTTGCGCAGTAAAGTCTAAAGAAACACGCTGCCGAAGTGTTTCACTCATGTTGCTGTTTTCAATCAATTCAATGTTTCCTTTTGTGGTGGAAAGAATGAAAAGCGTATCTTTATCATGCAATGCAACAAGCGTTCGACTAAGCGCATTTTTTATGGAAGCAATGCAAATATTCTCGAAACGGCTAAAGCCGTTTTCTTCATGCACATCTTCAAACATGGAAGCATAAAATGCTTCGGGGAGCAGCGCAGGATTTTCAATTTTTCGGATGGCTGTTAAACCTTTTTTTACAGCCTCGAAATTCTCTGCTGTGGTTTTTCCCAAAGGGGAAAAAATATTATCAGCCGCTACAAAAACCTGCTTCACAAAAGACCGTTTTGTTTTTGCCAATCCAAATAAAAATCAGGTGCGGTAAGCGCAAGCAAACCGTTGTTCTTACCCACAAAAACCTGTGTGGTGCTGCCCGTGCAAATCAATTCTCCCGTTGACTGTTTTTTGATGCGGTAATGAAAAATCAACTTAGCGGAATCGCTCTTTTGAAAAGTCGCTTCCACCTCAGCAACATCCTTGTAAGTAAGCGGACGTTTAAAGCTAAAGTCCATATTCACCAATGGCGTTGAGAATCCGTTCTTGTGAAAAATTTCGAGAAAGTTAAGATTGAA
>CAZSEG010000116.1:0-1689 GCA_964605875.1 uncultured Chitinophagaceae bacterium | reverse complement strand
CAATCATAAAACTGAATATCAATATCGGTGCTTGCTTTAAGCGTGTTGTGCTGCATGAGTTTGTTCAACATTTTCGGGTTCGTTTACAAAAATCTTCATTTTGCATGAAGCAATTTCTTCGCCTTCCAGTTCTATCTTTCCGCTGATAAGCGAAAAGCCGAAAACTTTGTTTTCAATATGAATGGAAGTTGTGATTGTTTGATTGACTTTCGGGCGTTTTGCGCAAACAAAATTCCGCACATCGCCAATAAAACCAACAGGAATTTGTTTGCCCGCCAACAGATATTCGTATCCGGCTTTTGCTGCACAGCTTTGCGCAATATTTTCAATCAATCCTGCTGCGCTTAAATCACCGTTATTGCACAGTACATGATTTTCAGAAACGGTAAAAGTTGTTTTGCAATCGTGTTCTGAAATTTCCACCAACGCATCCACCAAAACAAAAGGGGGCTTTTGCGGAATCAAATCAATAAGCGCATTTCCGGCAACGGGTAACAGCATCAATTACTTTTTCCAAAAATCAAAAAAATTAAACCATTGCTCGGGATATTCTTTCACCATCATTTCCAAATCGCTTGCGTAATCGTCTAAAATCGTTTGTGCCGTTATGTTTGCGGTTACTTCGCGTGGAGGCTTGGCATAGCAATTATAGTGCGTTAAAGTTTTTTTGAAACCATAAACAAAGGTGTATGGAGCCTTAAACGATTTAATCAATTGAAAAGGTCCGGCAGGAAATTGCGCGTCTTCACCAAAAAAATTAGTGGTGAGCGTGCGTTGTTCGGGCAGAAATCTGTCGGCAGTCATGCACACGATTTCGTTGCGCTGCAAAGCCTCGCCTATTTCATAAATGTGCGATAAATCATCCTTCACCACAATGGCGTTGAACTTCACACCGCCCGTAACATTATCTAAATATTTGCGAATCTGCTCATGCTCCACATCATAAATCAGCACATTGATTGCCTGGTCGTAATTGGTGAGAAATTGCGAAGCAATGCCCCAGTTGCCTACGTGCGAACCGAGCAAAATTCCACCGCGTTTGTCGGCAACAAGATTGCGCAAATTTTCCGCGCCATTGGAAGTGGAGGTTAGCTGCTTGCTCAATTTGGCAGAAACAACAACTCTGTCAATTAAAGTTTGCCCCAGCAGAAAATAGGTTTCGTATAGCTTGATGTAAGATTTCCATTTGCCTACACCAATTTTATTGCGAAAAAAATGAAGAATGTGCGGAGTGGTTTTTGGCGCGAACCAAACGTAATAAAAAGCCACAAACACCAATAAAAAATAAGCGGGGAAAATCCCGAGATGTTTCAGCACAAAAACAAAAATCTTGTAGCCGAGTGGATTGCCGCGCGACTTCCCTTCCCATTCAGCCATCAGCTTGCTGCGGTTTGGCGGGTTTTTGAGATAACGTAATTATACAAATCGCCAAAGGTGCGGATGTTCAGAAAATCTTCCTGCTTTACTTTGATGCCGAAGTTGCCTTCAATAATTACCACCAAATCAATGTAGTCGAGGCTGTCGAGTTCCAATGTTTCTTTCAGCGAGGCATCGGGTGTAATGGCTGAGGCTTCCGCTTCAAATTCTTCCACCAGAAAGTTGTTGATGCTGCTGATTATTTCTTCGTTAGTCATATCTTCAGTTCTGTTTGAATACTTCTTTATTTTCTCGTTTGAACACTAAACAAAC
>CAZSEG010000115.1:3353-10315 GCA_964605875.1 uncultured Chitinophagaceae bacterium | reverse complement strand
ATATGACCAACACCGAACTGATTTTAAATATGCTTGCAGAGGCTTCTACCAAAGATATTTCGCAGGCAACAAATCCCGAAACCTTTGAAGAAAGCGCAACGGTTGCTCAACAAGGCGGAAAAATTGCAGGCGATGCAAGAAAGGCATTAGAAGCAAAAACAGGGAAAAAAGTGGTAACTTCTTTAAATGCAAAGACTGCCTTGAAAGGAAAAGATAATCCCAAACAGATAGGAAAGAAAAAATAAAAAGACGAATAGACAACCTGCCTCGAACTGTTTCTTATTCCATGCAAAACCTGCTTGCCGGTTTTCTTCAAAACACATCAGCCGAACAAAGGAACAGGCTTGCGTTGCTGCCTGTTTCAGGCAAAGAAAAAATCGTATGGAATTACCTTTCGGATAAAACCGAAAAAGGGAAATTCAACAAAGAAAATGCGCTTGCAGATTTAAACATTACCGCTTCACATTTTGATAAAATCTGTTCGGAACTTCTTGTTCGTTGTTACAAGTTTTTGATTCCAAAGGGCGGTATCAACCTGCTCGCTTTCTTAACTGCTTCGCGGGCATGGATGCCGCATTTCTACAAGGAAACAAGCCGGCAACTGAAACAGCTTGACAAGCTCTCCCGAACGGATGCACGAGCGTTTTTGAAACAGTTCATTACGCTCTATATTGACAGTTCTGTGTGAAAATTTTACAGTTGTAATACTCAGATGACTCACGCAAATATTAAGTTATTGTTACCAACTTGCGCTGTTTGTAACTATGTGCCTACTTCGCAACCGTTCAACAAATTCAATTAGGTTTGCCTGTAAACGTATTGCGAAGCAATTTTATTATGAAAGGTGAAAAGTTTATCAACCGCGAAATCAGTTGGTTGAGTTTTAATGAGCGCGTGTTGCAGGAGGCGGCAGACCCTAATGTTCCCATCATTGAACGGCTTCGGTTTCTCGGTATTTTTTCAAACAATCAGGATGAGTTTTTTCGTGTGCGCGTGGCTACGGTAAAACGGTTCATTGAGTTAGGCAAAAAAAATAAAGATGTTCCTATCCCAAAGCCAAAGAAGTTATTGGAAGAAATTCAGGAAATAGTTATCAGGCAAACCGTGCGCTTTGAAGCCGTGTATGCCAGAATTTCACAGGAATTGAAGCAACACAAAATTTTCATTATTGATGAAAAGCAACTGAACAAACAACAAGGCGAGTTTGTAAAGAATTACTTCACCGAATATGTGCGCCCGGCATTAGTGCCAATCATGTTGCAGCAGGTGCAGAAGTTCCCGTATTTGAAAGACAAAACGATTTATCTCGCCATAAAATTATCGTCCAGCGCGAACCCAAAACAGTTTCAATATTCTTTGATTGAAGTACCTACGGATGTTGTAGAGCGATTCATTATTTTACCGTCAATAAATCAGCAAAAGCACATCATTCTTTTGGATGATATTATTCGTTTTTGCCTGCCCGATATTTTCACGCATTTCGGTTTCGACACCTACGAAGCATGGACGATAAAATTAACCCGCGATGCAGAGTTAGACATTGATAACGATATATCGCAAAGTTTTATTGATAAGATTTCAAAAGGTGTAAAAGCACGACAAAAAGGCTTGCCCGTGCGCTTTGTTTTCGACCAAAATATAGACAAGCCATTGTTAAGTTTTATCACCTCGCGTATGAATTTGAAGCATCTGGATAATCTCATTCCGGGTGGTCGTTATCACAACTTTAAAGACTTTATCCGCTTTCCAAATATCGGCTTGAAAAATCTTTCTTACGAACCGATAAAAACACTTTCGCATCCCGCATTAACGAGCGCAAACAGCATCTTTAATGTGTTGCGAAAACAGGATGTAATGCTGCATTATCCATATCAAAGATTCAGCCATTTTATTGACCTTTTGCGCGAAGCAGCCATTGACCCCAACGTGAAAAATATTTACATCACATTGTATCGTCTTGCCAATAAAAGCATGGTGGCAAATGCGTTAATCAATGCAGCAAAAAACGGCAAAAAAGTAATTGCCGCAGTTGAAGTTCAGGCGCGTTTTGACGAAGAGGCAAACATCAAATGGGCGCGTGAATTACAGGACGAAGGCATTCATGTGATTTATGGCGTTCCGGGCTTAAAAGTTCACAGCAAATTATGTTTAATTGAAAGAGTTGAAAAAGGAAAAATTAAACGCTATGCAAACATCACTACCGGAAATTACAACGAAGTAACTTCCAATATTTATGCCGATGATTCGCTGCTTACGGCACACCCAAAAATTACTGAAGAAGTTGCCGCCATGTTTGACTTTTTTCAAAAGAATTACAAGCAGTTGGTTACAAAACATCTGGTGGTTTCGCCACATCAAACGCGCAAATATTTCATCAAGCTGATTGATAATGAAATTGAAAATGCGAAAAAGAAAAAACCTGCTTCTATTTTCATTAAACTGAACAGCATTTCGAGCGAAGATATGGCGCGTAAACTGTATGAAGCAAGCAAAGCAGGCGTAAAAATCCGGTGCATTTTCAGAGGCTTGAGCGTGGTAGTGCCGGGTGTGGAAGGCTTGAGCGAAAACATAGAAGCCATCAGCATTATTGATAAATTCCTGGAACATTCGCGGGTGCTTATTTTTGAAAATGACGGCAATCCGCTTTACTTCATCAGCAGCAGCGACTGGATGACACGCAACTTGGATAACCGCGTGGAAGTAAGCTGCCCGATTTACGACAAAACAATTCAAAAGGAACTGCGCGATATGCTCGAAATTCAATGGGCGGATAATGTAAAAGCAAGAATTATGGATGCCGCCCAACGCAACCAACACCGCCCTACTCCGGCAAAAAACAAAGTACGCGCACAGGTGAAAATTTACGATTTGCTGAAAGCGGTTGAGTAGTATAACTGCACTTCAATATTCACCGCTATCGCAAGTTTGAGGCTGGCATTGTGCACGGCTAACTTGTGAGAGCGGGGAGGAAAACTTAGCAATTATTTTGAACCGGTTTTATGACTAAAATCATAAAAGGTGCTGATATATGTCATAGAATAAAATCGGCATTAAGTATAACATCGCAAACAAAACAAACGGACAGGAAATGTCGCTTTCATATAACCAAAACGATGAAAAAACATCACCACATATTATTCTTCATCTTTTTAGCAGGGCTAAACCTCGCTTATGCGCAAAACCTTGTGTCTAATCCTTCGTTTGAGGAATACACAGAATGTCCACCAAGTAATGGTTACGTTGAAAATTGTGTAGGTTGGTATAGTGCCACTGCCACTGCCGACTATTGTAATGCTTGTGCCCCGTTGCTTTCGGGTGTGTCCATACCAAGCAACACCTACGGGTATCAGCAACCATACGATGGGAGTGCGTATATGGGAGGAGCGGCATACGTTCAAGGGTATGAATATCGTGAATGTATTAGAGGCACTTTAATTGAGCCATTGGTTGTTGGTACAAAATACTATGTATCATTTAAAGTTTCTTTAGCAGAGAACCAATCAAATTGCGGTAGTAATAAAATAGGAGCACTATTTGCTAATGACCAATATACTGATGCATCTACCCTCGCGCTCAATCTCAATTATGCGCACATTTATACGAATAGCATTATTACAGATACTGTAAATTGGACTACTGTCAGTGGCTCTTTTGTGGCTGATTCTGCATATAGTTATATTGTGATTGGTAATTTTTTTGACAATACTCATACAGATATGCTACGAGTACAAACTTCTTTATCAATATCTCAATCCATAAGCTACTACTACATTGATGATGTTTGTGTTTCTACAAATCCTGTTTCTTGCAATGTTACAGATACAACATCTCAAAGTGCTGCTTTTATTATGCCTACCGCTTTTACCCCCAATGACGATAATGTAAATGATAAATATTTTCCTGTATTGTCAAATGCAACTGTTGAAATTTTTAGAATATACAATCGTTGGGGGCAAATAATACACAACAACCCCAATGAAGGTTGGGACGGAAAATACAAAGACGAACCACAGCCGATTGATGTTTACGGATATTACACTGAAATAAAAGATGATATAAGCGGGAAGATTGAAAAACGCACAGGAAGTTTTACGCTTTTGCGTTAGCTTTTTATTGAAAAAGGGAATTATTTCTTAACATAAAACAAACAAAATGAAAAAGTTCTACTTTCAGGTAATTGCCATCGGGATGATGACAATGCCAATCTGTCGCTCTTCGGGATGTTAGCGCAGCGCATCCCGAAGAACAGATAAAACGGATTTTCAAAATCCGTTTTACCATAGGCGCAGCGTGAAAATTTCATTTCTTTTTACAAGAATTAAAACTATACCTTCACCTTATGTAAAACACCCAAGCGCATGAAACACGCTTTACTTTTTTTCTTCTCTTTGTGTTGCAGTTGTGGCATGGCGCAGAATCTTGTGCCGAATCCGAGTTTTGAAGAATACACAGAATGTCCGACAGGTTGGGCAAGTTTTGCTGTGCAAAATTGGTTTCGCACAAATGGCACACCAGATTATTATAATTCTTGTAGTAATAATGGTTGTTTTGGGGGAGGAATACCGTGTAATCAAACAGGATTTCAATATGCCAAAGATGGAAATGCCTATGTTGGACTTGCGACATATCAAACAGGAGTCCTTGATAGTAGAGAGTTTGTAGGAATAGAGTTAATTAGTCCGTTAGAACAAGGGAAAAGATATATTGCAAGTATGTATGTATCTTTAGCAACTTTTGAATTTAACGGAGAACCACCACTCATAGCATGCGCTTCAAATAATATCGGATTTAGGTTTGCCGATGTAATAGGCGATAATGGCTCGGGCGCAAATCTTATACCTGTCAATAATATTGCACAAGTGTATTGCGATACTGTTATTTCCGATACATTAAATTGGATAAGGGTATCAGGCTCATTTATTGCCGATTCTTCCTACCGCTATCTTCTTATCGGCAATCATTTTGACGATGCGCATACAGAGGTTAATTGTCTTAGTGCGCAACAATATGTGAGCGCATATTATTACATTGATGCAGTAAGTGTATCTACAGATTCTACTGTTGGGATTAGTGATATGTTATTGAATAGAGAAAGAATTGAAATTTATCCAAATCCCGCAAATAATACTGTTTATCTGAATCAACAAAGTACTGTAAATTATATTATAGTTGATGCACTCGGAAGGGTAGTGCAAAGCGAAAACAATTTATTTGCCAATCAGATAAATATAGAGAACATTCCTAACGGAATCTATTTTTTGATTATAAACAAAAGGCAAACTCAAAGAATTTCAATATTTCATAACAATTAAAAATCAAAAACGATGAAAACAAAACTGACAATTTTCATTTTTATGGTGGGGTGTATTTTCCAATCTTTCGCTCAATCAACCAAAGGAAGTGTTGTTGGAGCAAACCAAAGAAACAACAACAATCAATTTCTCGGATGGGACAACACAGGTACAGCAGGTTCTTTAGACATCCGCAACGATTTCAACAACCAACCGATAGACTTCTTTTCAGACAATGTGCAGCGTATGCGCATCAACTCCGGCACAGCTACCTTTTCGGGCATGGGCGGGTCTGCACCCACACCGGGCTTTGTGGGCATCGGAGTAAGCCCAACCGACATTCGCAGTCGCCTCACCATAACAGGAGAGAACAACGCAGGCGCAATAGGCGGAGGCTTTCGCACATGGATGAAAACAGGGGTATTTTGCTTAGAAAACTCCGATAATATGTATGTAGGCATGAAAGACGAAGACAGCACCGACCGCAGCGATGCCACAATTGTGTGGAGCGATAACTCCGCTACCTCATTCGGGATAGATAAACTCCGGTTTATTTTTACAGGTTCTGCCGATATTGGAGGCAACAACAGCGATCCCCGCTCTGTTGCTTCGACAAATGGCTACGAATTTATGCAAATGACTCCTTTCCCAAGTATCCCAAACAGCGCAGGTTCGCCTGTAGGACACGTGGGTATTGGTCCTTTGTTTAACGGCAATGCGAATCTACCTCAAAACCGCCTGCACATAAACGCAGAGGATAACTTGGCAACATTCCTGCAAATCAGCAATGAACTTGGCACAGGTCAAACCGCAAATGACGGCTTGCGCATCGGCTACCCCACAACAAGTGGCACTAACCGCGAAGCCCGAATAGAACAACAGGAAAACGACCGTTTAACTTTCTTCACCAATACGCCTAATGGTGGTGGCGAGCGCATCCGCATTACACAAACCAACAACATTTGGAATAATGCTAACGCTCCTATTCCGTTTACCACAAATAACCTCACCCGCATCGGCATCAGCCACAATCCCACAACGCCCGTAACCCGCCCTTTAAGTTTACTGCATTTAGGTTACAATGTTGCAAACGCCACAAGCAATGACGGCTGGCGTGAGTGGATGGACGTGGGCATGTTTGTTTCGCAAAACAGCGATAATGTGTATTTGGGGATGAAACCCGAAGAGGGCAACGGCAGCGATGCGGTGTTGGCGTGGGGAGATAATTCCAGCCCAAACGATAATTTTAAAATAGTGTTTACTACACCCGAAGGCGGCTTACCGATTCCTTCCGCTTCTCCAGATGGAGTAGAAGCCTTGCGCATGACACCAACCCTCGTGCAAGGCATCTTCACAGGCATCGGTGGCGACCCTGCCGCAAATCCGTATTTCGGCAGCAGCCCCAACCCCACCGCAGCCTTAGAAGTAAATGCTTGGGGTGCTGTAAACGGAACAAGTGGTTTAAGGTTCACTGATTTAAACAGTGCCGCCACTCCCGTTGCCAATCCGGGCGCAGGTGTGCTTTCGGTAAATGCAAGCGGTGATGTAATTTATGTACCTGCAAACAATGCACCCTCCATAGGCAACTATTGCGGCAGCACCCCAAACCCGCTTGCAGACCATTTCGAGATTCCGCTTGATGGATTTACTTACAATTTCAGAGCAGGAACT
>CAZSEG010000115.1:0-3343 GCA_964605875.1 uncultured Chitinophagaceae bacterium | reverse complement strand
CACAAGCAGGAACATTACCGATGTTTACTGTGCTGTAATCATTAGTTCCTGCTTGTGGATTACAATTTCCTGCAAGACTGTATGTGCGCGAAAGCGACCCTATGACCGGATCTCCATTCCATACTGCAATTGCCGGTCTTACGGAGGGCAATAATCTTCCGGTGGCTATGCCATCTTATGGTGTGATGGGACTTATATCACAAGCCAAAACATATTTCCATGCTGGTGTTTACGGAGCATCTACAAATGCTGATAATGATATATGGACACCAAACACCTTAGGTATTGGCATTTGGGGTACTGCAATGAATAATGACAATAACATTGGCGTTTATGCCATTACAGAAGAAGACAATGCTAACCTTAATGTAGGTGTTTGGGGCAAAGCCGTCAATGGAGAAGTAAATCATGGAGTATATGGAGAAGCGAAAGGTGGCACTGAAAACTATGCAATATATGGTGAAGTAGATAGCAATGGCACAGGAATTAACTATGCAGGCTATTTTAATGGAGATGTTCTTAGCACCACAGGTAATTATCTTACTTCTGATACAAAACTAAAAAGCAATATCAAAGACCTCAGCAACGACAATGCGCTTACATTGCTTAACAAACTCATCCCAAAGAGCTATGAATACAGAACAACGGATTATCCATCTATGAACCTGCCAAAAGGCAATCAATATGGCTTAATTGCACAAGATGTAGAAGCCGTATTGCCCCAATTGGTGAAGGATGCTATCCATCCTGCTGCAAGAGATACACAAGGCAATATCATTCATCCGCAGGTAGCTTACAAAGCGGTAAATTACACAGGTTTTATTCCGATTCTGATAGCAGCTATGCAAAATCAACAAGAGCAGTTGGAAGCAAAAGACTCACTTATCACCAATTTAAACAAACGCCTCACACAATTGGAGCAATGTGTGAGCAACGCCAACCTTTGTGGTAATCTTGGCGGAAACAACTTTAAGAAAGAACAAAATGAAGAATCCCCTGTTTATTCGCAAAATATAGAACTGAAAAACCTGCAAACAATTATTCTTGACCAAAACGTGCCGAATCCTTTTGCGGAGCAAACCGTAATTGGTTACTATCTGCCCGATGAAGTAAAATCAGCCGAGATTATTTTCCACAATGCGCAGGGCAGGCAAATCAACCGCGCAGAAATCGCCACACGCGGAAAAGGCGAAATCAATGTATATGCACAGGATTTAAGCAGCGGTGTTTATACCTACACGCTTATAGCAGACGGCAATGTGATAGACACAAAACGCATGGTGAAGAAATAAATCAATAGACTTGTTACAAATTAGATTTCTGAGAATCCCTGCCGGAAAATTCCGGCAGGGATTCTCTTTCTTTGCAGCAGAGATTTGCTGAAAGCGATTGAGTAATTGTAAGAACTTAGGTTAAAACCCACGTTTGCGTGATGATTATTTCCCATCTTCGCCCGCTCAAAAAATAGTAATGAATCGTTCGCAGTGGATTTTGGTAGGTTTTGCAACAGTGGCTTTGCTTGGTGTTTATCTTTTTGCAAAAACGCACCAGTCACCTGCAACTAAACCGGCAGAAGCAAATACACATCAACATGATGAAGCGGAACACGCTGCTTTTGATATGGAAAATTACCTCAAAACAGTTAAGGCTTCGGTTACTTCAAAAGATTCTGTTGCGCTGTTTACAAAAGCCGAATCAGAGTTCAACTCATTTTCATCCAACACACAAAGAACGGCAAAAGCCGAAGCCGCAATAAAAATTTCAAACCTTTACGCATCGGTTGGCGACCCGTTGGGCAACGCTTATTATTACAACGAAGCAGCCGTTTTGATGAATAAAACACCCAATTGGGCTGAAAGCGGGGACAGATTTTATTCCTTAATCAGCCGCGCCCCCGCAGAAGACATCAGAAATTATTTATTGGAATCTGCTCTTAACGCCTACTCAAAAGCATTAGATGCAGATTCAACAAACACAGATTACAAATTAAAAGTTGCAGCCTGTTATGTAGAAGGCGGCACAAATCCCATGCAGGGAATTTCCATTCTTTTAAACATCGTAAAAGAAGATTCCGCCAATGCCGAGGCGCAGTTTATGCTCGGAAAATTCAGTATGATGAGCGGTCAAAATGAGAAAGCTATAAATAGATTGGAAAAAGTGTTACATTCGCAGCCCCAAAATTTGGAAGCGATGTTTCTTTTGGCGCAAGCCTACAAAAGCACCGGCAACAAAGAAAGGGCTGTAAATCTCTTTAAACAATGTAAGCAACTGATTGATAATGAGGAGATTCAAAAAGAGATTGACAGATATATTGAAGAACTTAGAAGCTAATTAAATTATTTCACTTTAAATAAAGCAAAGTATGCCTTGCGGAAAAAAACGTAAACGTCACAAAATTGCCACTCACAAGCGTAAAAAACGCTTGCGCAAAAACCGTCATAAGAAGAAATAATCTTTCCTTTTTCGGGAAGTTGGTTAACACTAACTTCCCGGATTGTTTGACGCAGCCATGATTTCTGCCTGCCTCTTGTTTACCTGTGGCTGAGTTTCTGTGCGAGATTTATTAGTAATCCGGCACTTCACTATCGAACCGCTTTCCGGTTCGTTTTGTGTTTGTCTAAATCGTGAGTTTTTGTGAACAAAGAATTAATTATTCATACATCACAGGGTAGCACCGATGTAGCTATCCTTGAAGATAAAGTCCTTACTGAAATACATCAGGAAAGGGTAACGAACCAATTTAATGTTGGCGATGTTTATTTGGGCAGAATTAAAAAAGTAATGCCCGGCTTAAACGCTGCTTTCATTGACGTGGGACACGAAAAAGATGCTTTTATTCATTACACGGATTTAAGCCCAAGTCTGCGCTCGTTGATGAAATATACCGCACACGCTGTTGCGGGTTCAAACGATGGCACACTCAACAACTTTTCTTTAGAGCCGGAAATCATTAAAACCGGAAACGTAAAAGAAGTGCTTTCGGGCAAGCAGTTTCTGTTGGTGCAAATTCTGAAAGAACCTATTTCAACCAAAGGACCGCGCCTTACCTGCGAAATTTCCATTGCCGGAAGATATTTAGTGCTAACGCCATTCAACGACACTGTCGGGGTTTCAAAAAAAATTGACAGTGGCGATGAACGCAAGCGGCTAAGGGTTTTGGTAGAAAGCCTTAAACCCAAAAACTTTGGCGTGATTGTGCGCACCCAAGCTGCAGGAAAAGATGCTGCTACGCTGCATCAGGATTTAGCCATGCTGGTGGAAAAATGGAAAGAAATGTCGCAGAATTTGCAGGGCGCACAGCCTGTAAAAAAAGTATTGAGCGAAGTGGACAAAACCACCGGAA
>CAZSEG010000114.1:9943-10360 GCA_964605875.1 uncultured Chitinophagaceae bacterium | reverse complement strand
TTTGAAAATGCACAACAGGACGAAGACACAAGTGCTGTTTCATCTTCAAATTTTCAAATCATCTCATCTTCAAATCAATGGTGTCCTATGTGGTTGAAATTTTATGCTTTATCGGATAACTCACATCAAAATAAATTCTTTGCAATAAATCATTAAAACCCTTTCTGCACAAGGGTTTCAGATAATTTTAAATAAAGCTGCAATGAAAGAATAACGAACGTTTTTGTAACAAAACAGGCGGAGGCTCGTAAAGTGGGGTAAGCAAAAAAGTGGCAACACCGATTTGCGATTTGTAAACGTACCGTACCTGTTAAGTATGAAAATTAAAAACCTCTCCAGAACAATGCTGATAGCATTGGTGATGACTTTCGCCAATAGTGTCAGCGCTTTGAAGTCTGCGTTTGTGTAGGCGCTGAC
>CAZSEG010000114.1:9185-9933 GCA_964605875.1 uncultured Chitinophagaceae bacterium | reverse complement strand
AACACAGGGATGCTCGCCATTCATTGTGTTATTGTTTGATTCTTCTTCCAGCGACCAGACTATTGTTGCCCGCAAATGGGTAATCACGGATGCCGCAGGCGATACTGTGTATCAGGATAACACCAACAAAACAACCATAGGCACTAACCTGGTTGATTCCGGCAGTTATACCATTTCGCTTTTCACCTGCACTCGTTTAGGCGAATGTGATTACATTGAGAAAGCAAACTATGTTCGTGTAAAGGCGCGTCCGGTTATTAAATTCAACTTTTCAACTATGGGCGGTTGCCCGCCACTGAATGTGAATTTCACTTGCAATTCATTGTCGGGTTGCGGCACGCTGGATACAGTAACCATTGACTACAAAAATGGTATTGTTGAAACTTTTCCGGCTTGCGGCACTTATTCAACTACTTACACAAATCCGGGAAATTACCGCCCTACAATTTATCTGAAAAACTCATGCGGATGCTTTGCAGATTCCACATGGGTTGCGCCTATTACGGTTGCTCCGAAACCCGTTGCAAGTTTCACGGCTTTGAACAATACACAAAGCTGCACCGCGCCTTACACAGTAAATTTTAATGCCCACGCACAAGGCTCAAGCGTAAAATACAAATGGTATGTAAACAGCATTGCACAACAGTTTTCTACTAATCAAAACTATTCGCAAAATTTTGCGGTGGGTACACACAATGTAATGCTTGTTGTGGTGGATACCGTAACAGGATGTTCCGACACTTTGAAC
>CAZSEG010000114.1:3368-9175 GCA_964605875.1 uncultured Chitinophagaceae bacterium | reverse complement strand
GTCAGAATTACGTTGTGGTTGGTCAGGCTTCCAAACCTAAATTCGCGGCAAACAAGCAACAAGGTTGCGCGCCACTTTCGGTTACGCTTACCAATCAAACATCCGGCTCGCCAACCGCTTTGAGATGGACAATTACCGATGCGCAAGGCAATGTTGTAATAACAAGAAGCGGTTCGCCATCATCATTCAATACAGTAACCCATTCATTTACAACTCCGGGAGCTTACAACGTATGCTTAATTTCAACTTTTGGCGGAGGCTGCTCAGATACAACCTGCGCTGTTTCTTACATCACAGTAGGCACTCCTCCAAATTCAAATTTCACGGTTGATAAAGACAAACATTGTGTTGTTCCGGCAACAACAATCGGTACACCGTCTGTAAACTGCCCGACTTGTACCTACCGATGGTCAACTACAGGTTTGCCCAATCAAAATGGCGCACCTTTGAATGCAACTTATACAACTTACGGAAACAAAACCATTGCTGTAACGGTTACGGATGCAATGGGTTGTTCGTCAGTTACCACAAAAAATAATCACGTAAAAATCACACAGCTTTCAGCAAAAATTTTCAAAAGTGGAAAAGGCGGTTGCCCTCCGTACAGCGTAACATTTATAGACAGCACTTCTTCTCCCGATTCAATTACGAGCGTAAACTGGACTTTCACGGGCGGCTCGATTCCGTCTGCAACGGGTAAAAATCCTCCGGTTGTAACTTATGCAGCAGCAGGTGTTTATCCTGTTGTGATGCAAGTAATGACAGCTTCCGGTTGTGCTGCAACAATCAGAGATACTATCCGTGTTTCAAACAAACCTGCAGGAAATTTTATCGTAAATCCAAGCACAGTTTGTTATGAAGCATTGCCGAATTTATTCGATTGGAACGGCAGCGCGTTCGACACTTTGATTTGGCACTTTGGCGATGGAACTGTGCAAAGCACACTGGTGGATACAGTCAAGTACATCTATAAAGATCTGGGTGATTTTACACCTTGTTTGATTGCATCAAAAGATGGCTGCCGCTCTGATTCTATTTGTATGAATCCGGTAAAAGTAAACGGACCCGCTGCTAACTTTACGGATTCGTCCAGCTGTTCTAACAGAAAACAATATCACTATGCCAACAAAACAGTTGAAGCAACATCGTACATTTGGACGTTCTGCGATGGAAGCACTTCTCCTTCCTTCAACACATCAAAACTTTACACAGGCTGCGACACCTGCGAAGTTAAGCTGACGGCATTCAACTCGATTACAGGTTGTGTGCATGAGAAAAAACAGAAAACAACAGTGGTTTGTCCTAACGTGGATTTCGTTGCAAGCGATACCGTAGGTTGCTTAAACTTCCGCCCTGTATTTACCAATACTTCGAGCAGTAAAACAGCTACCCGTTGGGATTTTAATACCAATAACGGACTCAGCTACACAAACGGTGCGCACACAATCACTACGCCAAACAATACTTACACCACTGCGGGATATTTCGGGGTGTCTATGATAAACACAGATGCCAATGGTTGCCGCGATACCGTAACGAAACAGAACTTAATAAAGATTACTTCTGTCAAAGCGAGGTTTACTGCAAGCGATACAGTTTTTTGTATTCCTAATCAGGTTGATTTTACAAATACTTCAACAGCGAGTTTATCAACCGTTGCTCAATCAATCTGGAACTATGGAGACAGTTCGCCTGTTGATAGCACTGTGAATGGCAGCAAAAATTACAGCACGGTTGGTCAGTATCGTGTTCGATTAACTGTGTTCAATGAAGAAGGTTGCCGCGACACAGTTTCAAGGTTGGTTACGGCTAACAGAATTGTTGCTGCATTTACTTTTGATGACAGCACCTGCACAGGCGCAGTAAATAATTTTGTGAACCAATCTACCGGCTTAAATCAACTGCAAAACTGGTACTTCCCGGGCGGCACACCTGCAACTGCAACTTCACGCAATGCAGCAATCAGATATAACACAGAAGGCGATTATCCCGTGATGTTGGTTATCCGTGATGTAACGGGTGCTTGCCGCGATACTTTGCGCGATACAATCCATGTTCATAATCCGGTTGCAAATTACAGCGCAAGCCAAACGTATGCTTCATGTCCCAATCCTCCTTTCTTTGTTCAGTTCACGGATTCTTCTTTGAATGATGTGAATTACTGGGAATGGGATTTCGGTGACGGAACACCGGTTTCAAACCAACAAAATCCTAATCACTATTACAGCCATGCAGGTTACTTTCCTGTAAAACTTACCGTGAGAACGAACAACGGTTGCACATCAACCATCATAAAAGATACAGTTCATGTGGATGGTCCGTTTGCAACAATGACGTTTGCTCCGCTGCCGGGTATTTGCCCATGCGACAGTGTTGAGTTTAATATCACAACAGTTGGTGCGGTGCAGGCGGTGTTGCTGGATGGTCAAAATTCACCGTTCAACTTCCCTCCAATCAGCCCTATCGGAACTTATGATAACCCGACTGTGTTGAACAAA
The DNA here is from genome assembly GCA_964605875.1 of uncultured Chitinophagaceae bacterium. GTDB lineage: Bacteria > Bacteroidota > Bacteroidia > Chitinophagales > LD1 > UBA7692. Next base: position 6,677 of record CAZSEG010000114.1, on the reverse strand, counting down.
AAAGTTCAGTTCTGCACTGCGGGCACTGCCAACGCGCAAGTATTGATTAGCGATGGCGTGGGATGTAATGTGTTGTTGCAACCTGTTCCGGTGCTTATTGATACGCCTTCTACAAACTTCACTTATTCAAATAATGTTTGTGATTCAGGAAGCGTTTGTTTCACCGATAACACGATGTTCTTCACACCGGGTACTTCAGGTGCTTCATGGGCTTGGAACTTTGGCGATGGCGGAACGGATACTACTCAAAATCCTTGCCATGTATTTACCCAACCGGGCGATTACAATGTTACCTTAACTGTGTTCAACAACTTAGGTTGCAGCATGAGCAAAACACAGGTTGTTCATATTCATGCTTCGCCAAAAGTGCAGATTGCAGCAAACGATTCAACAGGTTGTGTGCCTCAAACAATTCAATTCACTAATATTACTGTGGTTGATGCAACAACAGGCATTGCTTCATTGGCTTGGGATTTTGATAACGGTGCTTCTGCTTCGGTTGCAAGCCCTTCGCAAGCATTTAATGCAGCAGGCAACTACACAGTTTCTTTAACTGTTACAGACAGTTTCGGTTGCGCAGGCACAGGCACATTGCCTATCACTATCAACGGCTTGCCAACTGCGGTTGGAAGTGGCGACACTACTATCTGCGCGGGTTCTTATGCGCAATTAAACGGTGCAGGCGGTGTTAGCTGCGTATGGTCGCCTGCAACAGGTTTGAACGACCCTAATAGTTGCCAGCCTTTTGCTTCACCGGCTGCCGATCAACAATATATTTTAACCGCAACAGATGCAAACGGATGTGTTGGGCGTGATACTGTAATGGTGCGCATAGCTACTATCACTGCGAGCTTTAATGCCAATGCAGTTTGTTTCCCTGCGGCAACTCAATTTACTTTCAACGGCACAAATACTAACGGCAATATTGCTTCATATAATTACGACTTAGGCGATGGCAACAACGCAACAATTGCGAATCATGCTCATGCTTATTCGGCAGCAGGTTCGTACAGCGTTCGTTTGATTGTTACCGACAATCACGGATGTACCGATGATACCATTCAGAATGTAGGTGTGCGTGTGAAACCGCTCGCCATTGCAAAAGCAGATACAGTTTGTTTCGGCAATGCAACTTCACTTACTGATGTTTCCAATATGTTTGGCGGAATCACCATCAACCGCAACTGGTTGTTTGGTTCAGGCGCAGCAGCAAGTGCTGATTCGGCAGCTACTTTCACGTATCCTGCTCCGGGCAATTACTCGGCTAAGCTTACTGTAACAAATGATGCGGGATGTTCTGATGATACTACTATTTCTGTGTTCGTTCGCAGCAATCCTAAAGCTAACTTTACTTCAAACGAAGTGTGCGCAGGAGCAACAACCGAGTTCACCGCAGCAGCAATAAACGGCTCGGGAACAATTGATAAAATGGCTTGGGATTTTGATGTTGCAAATGCAGGTGTCAATACTTCAAACAATATTGGCAGCACACAATTTGTTTACGCAACTGCCGGAACTTACAACGCAAAATTGCAGGTGAGCGACAACTTCGGTTGTATGCACGACACAGTGAAACCTGTTGTAGTATTCTCTTTACCGCAGGCTTTGTACAGCGATTCAAATGCTTGCGCAGGTGGTGTTATCGCCTTCTTTAGCAATGCAATTCAAGGTTCAAATCCAATTACTTCACACGCATGGACATTTGGCACAGGAACCCCAAACACTTCAAGCGCAGTGAACCCTACTATCACTGTTGGCAACACAGCAGGCAACTATCCGATTCAACTGATTGTAGCAGATGCCAAAGGTTGTGCAGATACATTAAGCAGCAGCTTCCGTGTAAATGCAAATCCTACTGCAATATTCAGCATGGATGATTCAACATTATGTTTGAACGAATGTGTTACAGTTGCCGATGCTTCGGTTGCAGGTGATGGCGCAATCGTAGGCTACGCTTGGGATATGGACAGCAACGGCAGCGTTGAATACAATGTTCAATCTCCTGCTTGTCATAAATACACGGTTGCAAATGCTAAAACAATTACGCTTGTTGTTACCGATGCAAACGGTTGCAAATCAACAGCTTCAAAAGGTTTGATGGTAAACAGTATTCCGCAGGCGAACTTTACAACGCAAGCTGTTTGTCAAGGCACTCCGTTGGTTTTGTTGAATCAATCTGCTCCGGGTACAGGCGCATTGACTTCATGCACTTGGTTGTTCCACGATGGCAATTTCAGCAACAACTGCAACACCAGCAAAATCTTCAACATCGCAGGCAACTATCCTGTGTCGTTGGTTGTAGCTGATAACTTTGGTTGCAAAGATACTTTCTCGCAAATCGTTCAGGTGGACGCGCCTACGCAGGTAAGCATCAACGCGGGCGACACAACTATCTGTCATGGCGAGATTGTTGTTTACAATGCAACAGGAATTTTCACCGAGTTGGAATGGAAGCCTTCAACTTACATCAACAACCCTAACAGCCCGAGCATCGCAATCCGCCCGAACCAATCTGTACGTTACATTTTGGAAGCTAAAAACGGAGCTTGCGCACCTGCCCGCGACACTGTAAGAATTGATGTTATCCAACCAATACCATTGGAAGTAACTGCAACGCCCGATAAATTATTGTTAGGCGTAAACACAAATATCACTGCGCAAATCGGTGGCGAAATAGACAGCATTATATGGTCGCCTTCGGCAGGCTTGGATTGCAACAATTGCTTAACGCCAACTGCTACACCGCAAGCAACCACAACCTACTACGCTACCATCTATTACAGCATGAACGGTGTTACTTGTACTCAAACAGATTCTGCTTCCATCACAGTATTTGAAAGCTGTGGTGAAAGTCCAATCTATGTACCGAACACGTTCACGCCAAACGGTGACGGCTTGAATGACGGCTTCACCATTCGCGGATCGGGCATCACCAAGATTAAGAATTTCCGCATCTTCGACCGTTGGGGTGCAATGGTATTTGCAACAGAAAATGCTCCGGTTAATTCTCCGGCTGCAACATGGAGCGGAACGAACATGAACGGCAAGGAACTGAATCCGGGTGTGTTTGTTTATATGTATGAAATCGTTTGCATGAACAACGAAGTATTAACCGGAAAAGGAAACATAACTTTAATCAAATAATAAAACCCTCAACCATGAATAACCTAAACAAACTTGTAAAAAATTTAACCTCGAAACATTTTAAAAACCCTAAACTTGTACCAATGAAAATGCTCTCCGCAAAAATTAAAACCCTTGCTGCAATATTGCTTCTGGCAGGCGGGATGAAAGCACAGGATGTGCACT
>CAZSEG010000114.1:0-3358 GCA_964605875.1 uncultured Chitinophagaceae bacterium | reverse complement strand
GGCTTTGGCAGGTCTTAACCAGTGCGATTATCGTGTAAGCACAAACTTCCGCACCCAGTGGACTAACATCAGCGGATTAAACACCTACTCAACCGTAGCCGGCACAGCCGATATGACGCTTGGAAAAATCACCAAATACAACAGCTTTGCAGGCGCAGGCATCAGCTTTTTCTACGACCAGGCAGGCGATTTAAAATTCAACACCAGCCGTGTTGATTTGAATGCAGCTTATCACTTTATGCTGAACCGTAAAGGAACTATGAGCATTAGCGCAGGTTTGCAGGGCAGCTTTAATTATCGCGGTATTGATGCTTCAAAAGCAACTTTCGATAACCAGTGGGATCCAAGCACAGGCTCGGTGAACGGCAATATACAAGGCGAAACTTTCGGCAGAACAAAAATCATGTTTGGCGATGCGGGCTTCGGTTTGTTTTTCAGCGCGCTCACCAAAAAAGACCACAATTTCTATCTCGGTTTTTCAGTAACGCATTTGAACCAACCTAAAATTTCATTCTACCCGAACACTACCGATGCTTCAAATGTAAACGAGCGTTTGTACATGAAATTCAGTGTGCATGGCGGTACGCAATTGTACATCACGCGCAAGCTGGCAATCACTCCGCATTTCATGGCTTTGGTGCAAGGTCCATCGCAACAATATAATCTTGGCGCAAACATAAAAATGAAACTAAGCAACATTCCAAGCGACCAAACAGCAATTTATTTCGGTGCGCAATATCGCGGCTTGTTCTACACTAAAGGCGGTCCCGTAGATGCAGTAATTGTTTCTACCCGTGCCGACTACAAAGGCTTCACCTTCGGTTTCAGCTACGACATCAACGTGTCAAAACTGTTGCCTGCAACAGGCTCGGTTGGCGGTCCTGAATTAGTAGTGATGTATCAGGGTTGCTTCCGCAAAAAACCACGCCCGGGTCATTGCCCTGCACTGTAAAACCCAACCAAACCTCCCCGAAGGGAAGGCTTATGAAAGCATAATTGATAACCTTTTTATTAACCCCAAAACAAAGTCAGCCTATCGAGAGAATTTAAAATTTAACAGGTACAACGTGCGCCCAAGATTAACAGCTTGGGCGCGTTTTTTTTGTGTTCAGTCAATGGAATTTTATTTTGCCGAAAAGTTTAGGCAAACTTTTTTTATACGAAAAATCGCTGCCGAAAGTTGCTTCGTGTCAGAATGGAGGGAAATATCAATACACGATATGTATTTTATTTTCAATGTTTTATGATTTTTAATATGTATTTTTCGAGTTCAATTTTAATGCAAAACTGTAGAATAGAAAGGCATTTTGCACTCCCATTATAGAGATGATTCAAAGAAACACAACAAAAGTTTCTTTTTATCCATTAGGAGTTACTATGAGTATGTTCTGTTCCATAGAAAACATACCAGCCGATTACCAAGTAGAGGTAAAGTATAAGTATGTGCCGCTAACACCATAAAAATGGAAACAGGCTTTAAGCGAAAGTAAATGTAGAGATGTTATTTGCAAGAAAAAAGAACGCGGGACGCGGAGAAAAAATACACTCGCAAGATGCGAGCGTAGGCGAGTTCTAATGAAGTTTATGTTTCAATCTCAAATTATTTTGGAAATGTACGGTATGAAATATTAAACAACTTAGGACAAGAAGTTATTTTTAGTTCTTTCGTTGCAAAAAATAATTCTACAGAAAGCATTGATATAAGTAACTTACCTGCTAATTCCTATTTTTTAAAACTTAAATTGGATGATGGACAGGTAACCATAAAATATTGAAGTCGCCATGAAGCTAATATTGTTTATACTGTCATTTTTATCACTATACTCATGCAAAAAATGTATTGTATGCAGGAATTACTGCTACCAATGCGAACAGTTACAAGGTATAAGATGCAATACTGATTTTGCCACCAATCAAGTGTTTGATACTATTATGAAACTGAATAATTGCCAACTTGCAAACCCAAGCATTGAGTATAAAATTTGCGACAAAAATGAAACAGTGAAGAATTTAAAACACTTAAATGAATATGCAAGATACATCTGTGATTAAATTTTTGTTTTATTCAGTTATTTACGGTGTATTACTAAGTGCCGTAGGCTGTAAAAAATGTTTTAAGTGCAATAATATTTGTATGCACTGCGCTAAACAGAATACATACATAGATTTTTGCAACACCGACTATTCTGTACCTACCGCATTTGACAATGCTGTAAGTGACTTTGAACATGCTAATTTTAGCTGTACCCAAATTCAGCCTTCACAGTCTTTTAACTACTGTGATAACCCAACTACCGCAGAAAATTTAAGAGCTACTTATGAACGTTTATCATATAAGTGTCAATAACAGAATGAGAATTTCGTTTTATGTCTTTTTGCTGATAGTTTTTTCCATCACTCTTGCTTCATGCAAAAAATGCTACCTCTGTTCACCGCCATTGCTCGCCTTTGGCGAGTGATGTTTGTTCCCGTGTCCTCGCGTTTTATTATGATGCCGGAGGCAAAGAATAAAATCACTCGCGGGACACGAGCGATGGGATTAACAGCTTGGGCGCGTTTTTTTTTGTGTAAAGTCAATGGAGTTTAACTATGCTTCAAAATCTTCAACCTTGCAAATTTCAGCATGATTTTCTTTTGCCCGTAGCCTTCAAAAAATATGGTGGAAATGCGGTTTGTGCCTGCGCCTTCCATTGCAATCACTTTGCCTTCGCCAAATTTTTCATGCACTACCTCCATGCCTGTTTGCAAGCCGCTTGCATCATCGGGTATAAAAGGTTCGCTGCTCGAAACGCTTGGCTTGGGAACTGCGGTAACAGGCTTTACACTTAAAGTTCTGCTTACAACTTGGCGCGCCTGTTCGCGTTTTAAATCACCATGAACAGCAAGTATATTGTCGGGAATCTCACTCAAAAACCTGCTTGGTTCGCAGTATTGTAAACTGCCGAATTTGTAGCGCGTGGAGGCATAAGTGAGCAACAATTTTCGTTCAGCGCGGGTGATGGCAACATAAAACAACCTGCGCTCTTCTTCCAAATCTTCTAAGCTGAAAAGTGATTGCCCGTTAGGAAAAAGTCCTTCTTCCATTCCCGCAACATACACTACGGGAAATTCCAAACCTTTCGCGCTGTGAATCGTCATCAGCTTCACGGTGTCAATATTGTCTTTGTCTTTTTCATCGCCTGTGAGCAGGGTGATGTTTTGCATATACGCGCCCAAAGTTTTTTCGTTGGGCAATGCTTCTTCGCCTTCCTGCACCACGTCTTCTTCTACAAATTCTTTTATACCGTTCAGCAACTCCTGAATATTCTCGTAGCGGCTAACGCCTTCCACAGTTTTATCGTTGTATAACTCCGTAAGC
>CAZSEG010000113.1:8783-10619 GCA_964605875.1 uncultured Chitinophagaceae bacterium | reverse complement strand
ACTCTGCATTCCATTTCAGTTAACCAATACTTGCAAGCACTTGCCGAAGCCTGATCTAATTTTTTATCACAGTGCAACTCCAGACATCTGTCGGCAAAGGTTCTGCCCACGGTAATTTCGGTAGCAATTTCAGCAAGTTTAAAGCGCGTGTTTTGCAGTTGTGAAATTGGTTTACCGAAAGCAATTCTGTCTTTTGTGTATTGAACCGTAGCAGTAAAAACAGCTTCTGCCAAAGCAATAGCACCCAAGCCAACAATCAATCTCTCCTGCGAAAGTTCGGTCATTAAATATTTGAACCCCTCCCCTTCTTTTCCCAACAAGTTTTCTTTTGGTACTTCTACATTTTCAAAGAAAAGTTCACAAGTATCTTGTGCGTGTAAACCTGCTTTTTCAAACGGCTTTCCTTTGCTGTAACCTTTCATGCCGGTTTCAACCAAAAACAAACTGATTCCTTTTGCACCTAATGCAGGATTGGTTTTCGCAGCCACAACCACCACATCGCTCAAATAACCATTGGTGATAAATGTCTTTGAACCATTCAGCAAATAGTAGTCTCCCTTATCAATTGCTGTTGCGCGCATTCCCTGCAAGTCGCTGCCCGCGCCCGGCTCAGTCATGGCAATGGCGGCAATAGCTTCACCGCTTACCATTTTGGGTAACCATTTATGCTTAATTGTTTCAGTGCCGTAATGCTCGATATATGGCGCAACAATATCGGAATGTAAAGGATACCCGACTGCCGGACCTCCACAACCCGTATGCCCCAACTCTTCAATAAAAATTGCGTTGTAGCGAAAATCTTTGATGCCCAAGCCACCGTATTTTTCATCCACCTGCATACACAAAAAGCCCGCTTCACCCAACTTCTGCCAGCTTTCACGGCTCACCATTTTATCTTTTTCCCATTGCGCATTGTATGGAGAGATTTCCTTGTTCACAAAATCACGCACGCTTTGTGCAAACAATAAATGTTCTTCGGTATAAATGTTGCGCTCTAACTTCATGTTGTTGCTTTTTTATTTCCTTGAAAAAATCCAATCACTATCGGTAAAACTGAAATGCCGATAATGGCAAAAATTACTATCTCAAAATTTTTGCGAACAATTTCCATGTTGCCAAACCAATAGCCCAACAGAGTTAAACCCACCACCCAGATAGCTCCGCCTGCAATGTTGTAAACAGCAAATTTGCGGTATTCCATTTCGCCAATGCCGGCAACAAAGGGTGCAAAAGTACGCACTATCGGTACAAAGCGGGCAATGATGATTGCCTTGGGTCCGTGCTTTTCATAAAACTCATGCGTTTTATCAATGTATTCCTGCTTCACCAACTGCCTGTTTCCTATTTTCCATTTCAGAACTTTCAATCCCAAATTTTTGCCGATGTAATAGTTCACCGCATCACCAAGCACAGCCGCAACAAAAAGCAACAAAAGCAGATACGCAAGATTGAGGCTTCCCAAAGCGGCAAAACTTCCTGCGGCAAAAAGCAGTGAATCTCCGGGTAAAAAAGGCATCACCACCAAGCCGGTTTCAACAAAAATAATGAGGAACAATATGGCATAAACAACCACACCATATTCCAATATCATCACCTGCAAATGCTGGTCGAGATGCAGGAAAAAATCCAAAAACTCTTTAATAAACTCCATTGGGGCGCGAATGTAAGTTATTCAATGAAAGGTGTAATGGAAAAGCATTTAAAACACAATTTGAAGATTAGATGACTGATACATAAAACGGGATAAAAAATAAAAAAACACGTTGCCCCAACTTGAATATTTTTGCCACAAAATAAATTGTATGACAACAGAAGAAACGGACAACACAACGCCAC
>CAZSEG010000113.1:8105-8773 GCA_964605875.1 uncultured Chitinophagaceae bacterium | reverse complement strand
AACGTCTCGCACGTCACCCGGTGCCACAGATTTGCCACAAAATAAATTGTGTGAGAACAGCAGAAAGGGCGCACACAACGCCACACTTCACCAAACGGCTCAATGAATTTACTGAACTGCTGAAAGAAGTTCGTGCTACACATGCCGCGCACATCCTTACGTTTGGCGATATGCAGAAGGAATTTTTGCATCATCAGAAAATCATGCTTGCCCAACTCAAACTTGAAGCCGAAGGAAACAGCGTTGCCCAAACTGATGCTTTTCAAAAAAGCATGGATACGTTTTTAACTGATTGTTCTGCCTTTGAACAGGCGGCTAAAAAATACCGCAGCACATTTCAGCAGCAAATTGACGATACCAACTTTGCGCTCGGCAGTTTCAGTACGCTGTGGGGTGGATATATTGAAAATATTGGCGTGCAACACGTGCTGAATCTGCTTCGCAAAGAATATGGCGTGCACACCTGGTTTCAGAAATTTAAACGCTATTGGCACAAAAGCCGCAACGTGGAAATAGACCTGCTTGCCCTGAGCGATACTCATGCTTACATAGTGGAAGTAAAAAATCAGCTAAAGCCCGAAACGTTTAAGCAGGTGCTCACCGTGCTCGAAAAAATAGAAGACAAGTTGCCGGAATACAAACATCTGATTAAACACCCTGTAATTGTG
>CAZSEG010000113.1:5917-8095 GCA_964605875.1 uncultured Chitinophagaceae bacterium | reverse complement strand
ATTGCGCTATAAAGGTTTTGACCGCGATAACCCGCAAAACAGTTTTGAGTGGCTGAGGAAGGATGAATAAAAAAAGCCGAGTTGCCCCAGCTTGAAAGTTTGCACTACGCAATAATACTTATTGTGAATTGCTTCAAAAAAGTTTTGCAAACGTAAAATTTCCAATCATAAAACATCGAAAAGTGTTTTCAACAGTATGTTGAAAACACTTTTCGATGTTTTACACTATCAAACTTATCATTGCAATGTCAAGGTCTTCCAGATTTTTGACATTGGCAGTAGTTTAATTGGATAGAATATAGGTGACGAAACCTATGGTGAAGGTTCGAGTCCTTCCTCGCCAAACACAAATGTAAAATATTGTAGCCATAGACAAAACTAACTACCAATAAGCATTAGATAAGGTTGATAGTGGTTGTGAATTGCTTTCATAAAGTTTATGGCTACTATTTTTTTGTTTGGATTAAAAAATATGCTTGATTCACAATGCCTAATATCACAGCATAAATCCCTACGACTACACAACAAATAATACTTTCATATACATTTAATCGGCAATACTAAATTTTTCAACTATGAAAAAAATACTCGGACTTGATATTGGCACAAATTCTATTGGTTGGGCTTTGATTGAGAAAGACCTTGAAACAGACAAAGGCAATATTATTAAATTAGGCAGCCGCATCATTCCGACTGATGTAGAATTGCTTAGTAATTTTGAGACAGGCTTATCAGCCTCAAAAAATGCAAACAGAAGGCAGGCAAGAGGCGCAAGAAGATTGAAGCAACGCTATAAACTAAGAAGGGAAAGATTAATTACTGCTTTAGTTAATTTAGGTTGGCTGAATGACGGCTTTAAACCCGGTTCAAAAATTGAAATTTCAGAAAACACTTTAAACGAGATGCGGAAAGCATTCGGAACTGAAGAGGTTTCTGACGATTGGGTAGTTTATTATTTAAGGCATAAAGCATTAGAACAAAAAATTTCAGAACAAGAACTTGCTTTGGTTTTATATCACATGAACCAACGAAGAGGATTTAAAAGCAATAGAAAAACGGGCAATGAAATGCCCGATGAAGATGGGGAAGAAAACACAGAAAAAAAGCAGAGAGAAAAGAAAGTTGAAATCGTAACCGTTACAGCAATTGAGGACACAGGAGAAAAAAACAAAACCAATATTGTGTTTTCTGTTTTGCTGGCAGATGGACGGAAAGGAACAATTTTAAGAAGGACAAAGCCCGATTGGGAAGGTCAACAGCATGAGTTAGAAATAACAACTATTCCTGCGCCAAAGAATGGTGTTGAAAGATTATCATTCAGGAAATTGACTAACAGCGATAAGGATGTTTGGGCGAAAGTTAAAGTTGCCAGAGAAGAAGATATTCGTAAGTCAGGTTACAGCTTTCCAGGCAACTATTATTTCCATCGGCTGAAAGCCAACCCGAATTACATTATTAAAGATGTTTCGATAGACCGGAAATTTTATGTGGAAGAGCTTACTGCTATTTTAGAAAAGCAATCGGAATTTTATCCTGCTTTGAAACAAAATACAGGCAAGGAACTATCTGAAAAATTATATGTAAAAAACAAAGAAAAACAGGCTGAACTTCAGGCAAGAAATTTGACTCATCTCTTTTTAAACGACATCATTTATTATCAGCGTCCGCTAAAAAGTAAGATAAGCAGCATTGCAGACTGTCGTCATGAAAAGAAAAAATATAAAGGCAAAGATGGTAAATTGCAATGCTACAAGGCAGCACCGATAAGCAGTCCTATCTTTCAGGAATTCAGGATTTGGCAGACTGTCAATAACATACGAATACTGAAAAGACAACACAGACATGCAAACGGAAAATTAGAATTAGACTATGATATAAGCGGTGATTTTCTGAACCAAAACAATATTGAAAAACTCTTTGAGCTTTTTGACGGGAAGGAAAAAGTCAGCCATGAGCAAGTATTGAATGTTTTAGGAATTGAAAAAAACAAGCAAAAAGAATATCTCGTCAATCTATACAAATTCAATGAGGGAAAAGAATTACCGGGCAATGAAACCAAATCGTTGCTCCGCAAACAATTCAAAAAGGCAAAATTTATTGAGGAAGGAGAGAGCATTTTAAAAGATTCTGACAAGTTATTTACACTTTGGCATATACTCTATTCATTAGAAGAAAAGC
>CAZSEG010000113.1:0-5907 GCA_964605875.1 uncultured Chitinophagaceae bacterium | reverse complement strand
ATTGTAAATGCGCTTACAAATCCGAATAATAATTTAAACATTACATTGGAAGCAGCGCAAATCATCAGTAATGCTCCTGCATTCAAACTCAGCTACGGTTCTCTTTCTCATAAAGCGCTCAAAACACTATTGCCACTTTTAAGAAGCGGAAAATATTGGCAATTTGAAAATATAGACGAAGCAACCCAATTGCGTTTGAATAAAATTATTACTGCTGAATTTGATGAAGGCATTAGTAACCATGTGAGAGAATTATTTCAAAAGCATCAAATCAATACAACTGAAAAATGTCAGGGATTATTAGTTCCTATGGCGACTTATGCAGTTTATGGAATTCACAGCGAACGAAATAAAACCTATTATGATTCGCCCGAACAAGTAATTCCTAATGAACCTTTGAATCTTCGCAATCCTCTGGTTGAACAAGTGGTAAATGAAACGCTTCGTTTGGTAAAAGATATTTGGCAACAATATGGTCGCCCTTATGAGATTCATATTGAGTTGGCGCGGGAGCTAAAGAAGAATGCGGAGGAACGGGAAGCGATGTCAAAAAGAATGAATGAAAGTGCGGCAGAAAATAAAAGGATTGCTGCAATTTTAAGGGAATTGAAATGGGGTAATCCTAATTCATTGGGCGATATTGAAAAGTTAAAGATATGGGAAAAGCAAGCAGATGAATCAGCGCGTGAATCAAGAAAAGAGTTGAAATTCAGGAATCCGTCAGAACCAACCAAAGATGAAATAGAGAAGTATAAACTTTGGGCACAACAGAAATTCATTTCGCCTTACAGTGGCAATCCGATTCCGATTTCAAAACTTTTCAGCAAAGAATACGAAGTTGACCATATTATCCCGCGTTCAAGATTTTTTGATGATTCAATGGAAAATAAAGTTGTTGTTGAATCATACATAAATAAAAACAAGGGCAATAAAACCGCTTATGAATATATCAAAGGAACGAATGATACTAAACAAATAGAAAGGTATGAAGCGCACATAAACACCTATTTCTTTGGAAAGAAAAAAAAATTACTGTTGAGCGAGGATGTGCCTGAAGGATTTACAAACAGACATTTGAATGATACCCGCTACATCAGCAGAAAACTGAATGAGCTTTTATCGCCTGTTTCAGAAAATCAAAAAGACCCGATTATTGCAACAAGCGGCTCTGTTACTTCTGAATTGAAAAGTGTTTGGGGATTGGGCGAAAAGATGAAAGAGTTAGTAAAATGGAGGTTTGAGCGTTTGCAGGAAAAAACAAAAGAAGAATATTGGCGATATGAAGACCAGTTGGATAGAGACGGAAAACCAATAGGGAAGAAAATACTGAAATTAAAAGGATTTGAAAAGCGAATTGACCATCGTCATCATGCGTTAGATGCTTTGATTATCGCTTGCACTTCACGAAGTCATATCAAATATCTGAATGACTTAAATGCTGCTAATTACAGGAAACGCAAAGAAAAGCAAAGCATTGATGGCGAGTTTAAAAAGTTGTTAGAAGAAAAAGAAGGCGATGAGCTTGCTGCAAGAAAGTTCAGGATGCCGTGGAAAAATTTTGTTGACAATGCTGTTTCAGCATTAGAAAGTGTAGTCGTTTCCTTTAAAAATAATATTCGCTTGTTTGGCAGAAAAGCAAGCAGGAATACAAAATTTGTTCAGCAACAAGACGGCTCTTGGAAAAAAGAGTTGGTTATTGATAAAAGCAAGCTATCGCCTTATGTAAGACAATCATTGCATAAAGCAACTATTGCAGGAAATATTCAGTTGAGAGGATATAAGTCCGTTACCATAAAAGATGCTTTAGATACGCCTGATATTATTGCAGACAAGCATCAGAAAAAACAAATTAAAAATGCTCTGGAAATATTTGAAGGCGATGTAAAAAAGACATTGAAACATTTGAAAGATAATCCTATTAAAGACAAGCAGGATAACGTCTTATCAAAAATCACAGTGATTACATGGCTTGATTACTATGTAAACAGAGTGCCCTTGGACGATAGTTTTGACGCAAAGAAAATTGGAAAGATACCTGATGTTCCTTTACAGAAAATTCTCTTAAAGCACCTTTCGGAAAACAATAATGATACCAAAGAAGCATTTAGTTCAGAGGGCTTGGAGCGATTAAATAAGGGTAGAAATTTCCCCATCAATAAGGTCAGAATCAAGGAAGAATCATCTTCTAAATTTGCCATCAGACCCGGTGCTTTTACAGAAGCAGATAAAGGCACAAATCTTTTCTTCGTTATTTATCAAAATATAGAGAATAAAAACGATAGAATTTTTGAATCAGTGCCTTTGCGGACCGTTATTGAAGCAAAAGCAGTTGGAAGTTCTTTTGTAGTTGAAAAGCAGGGCTACAAGTGGTTTACATTAAGTCCGAATGACTTGGTTTACTTTCCTGATGAAGATGAAAACTTATCTGCTATAAATTGGAATGAGACTAAAACAATTGCAAAAAAGATTTTCAAAATGGTTAGTTGTACAGGAGGTAAATGTCATTTTGTTCCTCAAACTCTTTCAAAGGTTGTAGTGGATAAAGTAGAATATGATTCAATGAATAAAATTGAAAGAGCTGATGATGGAAGAATGATTAAACAGTTTTGCATCAAACTAAAAACTGACCGTCTCGGCAACATAAAACCTGCATAATATGACAGAAAAAAAATGCATTACCGTCTTCAACTCATTTGAAGAAACGGAAGAGTACGGAAGGCGAGAAATGGCAAATCACACTCCCCACCAGCGTTTGCTTTTTTTAGAGCAATTGCGCAAACGGGTTTACAACAATCAATTGAATGATGAGAAAAAATGGAAACCTTTAAAAAAAATTATCACCGTTGAATATGCCGTTTACTTATGACTTTTGCAGAAAATTGCAGCATTGAGAAATGCGGATAAGTAGCCTTGCCTCTTGACTTATCCACAACCGGGTATTATTTTATCCACAAAATTAGTATCCCTTCATGCTCAAGCGAACGCTTTTTTTCGGCAATCCCGCGCATTTGTACATGCGCAAGCAGCAGTTGTGCATCAGCGTCAGCAAGCGTGAAGAAACCGATGATTTAACGCAAGTGGTTACGCGCCCCATTGAAGATATTGGCATGGTGGTTTTGGAGCATAAGCAAATCACGCTTACCCATGCTTTGCTGAATACTTTCATGGAAAATAATGTGGCGGTGGTAAGCTGCGATGATACTTTTCTGCCAAGCGGAATGTTCATGCCGTTGAACACGCACACGATTCAAAACGAAAGATTCCGTGCACAATTAGAAGCCAGCGAACCGTTGAAAAAACAGTTATGGGCGCAAACCGTTTCGGCTAAACTTTACAATCAATCTGCTATTTTGAAGCAACAATCGTTGAAAGCCGATACGGGCAGAAATGATGCAATAAACAATGCAATGAAGCTGCTGCAAAATCTTGCCGCTGATGTAAAAAGTGGTGACACAGGAAACCACGAAGCGCGCGGTGCGGCAGTATATTGGCAAACTGTTTTTTCACCCGAACTTAAATTCGGCAGAGACAGGTTCGGCAAGCCTCCGAATAATCTTTTGAATTACGGATATGCTATTTTGCGCGCTTGTGTTGCCCGCGCTTTGGTGGGTAGCGGCTTGCTGCCAACGTTGGGCATTCACCACAAAAACAAATACAATTCTTATTGCCTGGCTGATGATATTATGGAACCTTATCGCCCGTTTGTTGACAGGCTCGTGATTGACATCATGCATCAAGGCGATTACAGCGAACTTACCTTACCCATCAAGCAACAACTTTTAAAAATACCCGAACACACTGTGCTGCTGAATGAAGAAAAAAGTCCGTTGATGGTAGCCGTACAGAAAACAACGGCAAGTTTGGCAAAGTGCTTTGAAGGAACAAGGAAAAAGATTTTATATCCCGAATTTGGAATAGAGGAAAAAATGAAAAACGAAAAATGAGAAACGGAATTTTCAATCTCACTTCTGAAATCATAAATCTAAAATAAAGAGAAGTGTATCTCGAACGATTAAACGCTTATAGAATTATGTGGGTAATGGTATTTTTTGATTTGCCGACTGAGGATGCAAAAGACAGGAAGAACTATACGAAGTTCCGCGACAAAATTATGGAAGACGGCTTCACCATGTTCCAGTTTAGCATTTATACGAGGCATTGTGCGAGCAGGGAGAATGCAGATGTTCACATCAAAAGAGTAAAAGATAACCTGCCACCCGATGGACACATAGGAATACTTTGCATCACCGACAAACAATTCGGCATGATGGAATTATTTTTCGGCATAAAAAAACAAGAGCCGGAAGGGATGGGAATGCAGTTGGAAATGTTTTAGTCTCGATAGCTATCGGGATTAGATTTTGGAAATATGAATTATGATTTTGCGGAGAAGTTGCTACACTTACAAATGTAAATTACAGATATGAACCGGCTTGATTTTATCAGAAAAACATTGATGGGCGCGGGTGTTGCAGCGTTGCCAAAGAACTGGATTAAGCAATATCAGAAATACTATTTGTTACAATGCTTTGTGCGTGGCTTTAAATATTATGAGGGTCCAAAAATGCTGCAACAAATGAAAGCAGGCGATATGTTGGAATTGGTGAGAGAACCCGAAAATGAATATGACAACAACGCGATTGCATTGCATTTCAACAAGAGAAAAATAGGCTTTATTCCTGCAGAAGAAAATCATTTACTCAGCAAATTATTGGATATAAAAGCTGTAGATTTTCAGGCAGAAATTACACACTTGCAGCCCGATGCAGCAACTTGGGAAAATGTTTCGGTTGCACTTTTTTTACTGAAAGAAAAAAACGTTGATTTAGATGTCGCGCACATTGCCGCACTCACCACTTTAGAATCGCCAAGTTATTATTCTTTAAAACACAATAACAACACCGTTACCCGATTCGACTTAGAAGAAGGCGATGATGACTATTACTCTTTTTTAGTGCAACATTCTGCCAATGATAGTATTTATGATTTCATACACAATAATTTGGATGTAGCAGAAGACTATGGCATGAACAACAGAATATTTGTGGTGAAAAAGCAATTTTTAAATGCCGACCAAGCCATAGAAGAAACTACAGAAGCCATACAATATTGGATGAAGGAAGCAGATGCTTTTTTTGAAGAAGAAGGGACATTGGTTTTAAGCATGAACGATGCCGCAAAATTGATTCCCCGAATAAAAAACTTAGCACTTGCCAGCACCAAGCAAGGCGAAAAGTTTATTGAGTTGATTTTGTAGAAATAGAAAATCCCGATTGCCAAGGCAACCGGGATTTAGATTGAACACAATTTTCAGTTTCTGACAATTGCATTGAAACCATTGACACAACTTGCTTTCAGCGCAGGTATGTTGTGTTCAATGATTTCAAAGATACTTTTCGATAGCAATTCACAACTAGAGAGGATATAAACAATTTGTGGTATGAGTTGTGTTCAATGATTTCAAAGATACTTTTCGATAGCAATTCACAACGGCTACAAGGGACGATAAACCCTTTGGAATGTTGTGTTCAATGATTTCAAAGATACTTTTCGATAGCAATTCACAACATAGCTATGTTTGAACCATCTTCAAACTGAGTTGTGTTCAATGATTTCAAAGATACTTTTCGATAGCAATTCACAACGAAATAAAGCGGTATATGTAAGGAATATCTGTTGTGTTCAATGATTTCAAAGATACTTTTCGATAGCAATTCACAACCCTGCAATGTGTATTTACCCGGCTCGTTGAGTTGTGTTCAATGATTTCAAAGATACTTTTCGATAGCAATTCACAACAAGTATTTTGCAAAGTGTAATAAAAGGATAGTTGTGTTCAATGATTTCAAAGATACTTTTCGATAGCAATTCACAACCCTTTTGCTTTCTTATCTTTAGGAGTATATG
>CAZSEG010000112.1:0-10773 GCA_964605875.1 uncultured Chitinophagaceae bacterium | reverse complement strand
CGAATCCAGTTTTCCATACCAAGCCCGAAAATCATCGCACCGCAGGCAATCATTCCCAAAATCGGAACGAACGGAACGAACGGTGTTTTGAATTGGCGCGGCATATCCGGTTCTTTTTTGCGCAGAATAATGACTGCCACGCATACCAACACGAAAGCAAATAATGTTCCGATTGAAGTCATGTGTCCGACCACATCGCCCGGCACGAAAGCCGCGAAAACCGCTACCAGCACTAAAATCACTAAGTTGCCTTTGTACGGAGTTTTGTATTTCGGGTGAACTTCCGAAAAAACTTTCGGCAACAAACCGTCTTTGCTCATGGAGAAAAACACGCGGCTCTGCCCCAAAAGCAGCACCAGAATAACCGATGAAAAACCTGCGATAATCGCTACTGTTACGAGTTTGCTCAACCATTCATAACCCGGCATATACGCCAAAATCGCTGCCGATACCGATGCCTCACCGCCACGCGCAGGGTCGCGGAAGAAATCAACCGGAGCAAGCCCTGTAAGCACGTGCGAAAACAATATGTAAAGAATAGTGCATATCACTAACGAACCGAGAATACCGAAAGGCATATCTTTTTTCGGGTCTTTGGTTTCCTGCGCGGCTGTACTCACCGCATCAAAACCGATAAACGCAAAAAACACCGTTCCTGCCGCGCCCAAAATTCCCATAATGCCTCCGAAACTGTAAGTTACGCCATTGTGGTCAGTATATTTTTCGGGAGCAGGAATATAAGGAATGTGCTTTGCAGGGCTGATAAACTGCCAGCCAAGCACGATAATCGCTACTACAATCGCAACTTTTACAATCACGATAATATTGTTTACAAAAGCGGATTCCTGCGTTCCTCTAATCAGCAGCAAACTGATTACGGAAACAATAAACAAAGCGGGCAAATTGATGATGCCGTGTACTCCGTCCAACGACTGAAAAGGCGAGTGACACCACTGATACGGGACGGGGGGAATGCCCAAAACATCAACCAATAATTTGTTCAGATATTCGCTCCACGCAATGCCTACGGTTGCCGCGCCCACTGCGTATTCCAGCACCAAATCCCAACCGATAATCCATGCCAGAAATTCGCCCATAGTGGCGTAAGTGTAGGTGTACGCGCTGCCCGCAATCGGAATGGAAGACGACAATTCCGCATAACACAAACCCGCTAATGCACAACCAAAAGCCGCCAACAGAAAAGCTAACGTTACCGAAGGTCCTGCGTTCTGCGCGGCTGCGGCTGCGGTACGCACAAACAAACCCGCTCCGATAATCGCTCCGATACCCAAAGCGACCAATCCCCAACCGCCAAGCGTGCGCTTCAACGAATGTTCCGTAGGGTGCGGGTCTATTAACAAATCCTGTATTGATTTCTTGCGGAAAAGTGCTGACATAAATTTACTGTTTGCTTTAAATGCGTATTATCTAAGCGAAGATGAGAAAAAATGGAAGACAAAATAATTTGGGATGAAATGTTACTTTAACAAAGGATTTAGAAACTTCTTTATCACTAAATATCAAACGCTTGTTTTTCTTTACCGCTGAAATGAAACTTCCTTTTTCGATAGATAAAACCTGGACACTTTTTTTAGACCGCGATGGCGTAATCAACCTGCATTATCCAAACGATTATGTGAAGCATTGGGATGAATTTATTTTTCTTGAAAATGCTGTTGAGTCCATCAACAAACTCTCGCATTTTTTTAAAAGAATTATTGTAGTTACCAATCAGCAAGGAGTAGGGAAGGGCTTGATGACACAACAGGATTTGGATTTTATTCATGAAGAAATGCGCAAGGAAATCCGCAAACAAGGCGGCAATATTCATGCGGTGTATGCAGCCACCGGATTGGCTTCGCCCGATAACAAGCTGCGCAAACCCGATATTGGAATGGCAATTCAGGCAACCAAAGATTTTGAAGGTTTGGATTTGAGCAAAAGCATCATGGTTGGCGATTCCATAACTGATTTACAGTTTGGCAGAAATGCAGGAATGAAAACAATTTTTGCAGGAAACATCAGCGACTTGGATGTATCGCTTCAACACTTTGCCGATGCAAGTATTTTAGGTTTAAGTGAGTTGGCTGCGATGGTGAAACACGATTAGAGTTTCTCGTAAACAACCGCCATGCCCTGCCCAACACCAATGCACATGGTGGCAAGCGCATAGCGCACATTTTCCCTGCGTTTCATTTCGTGCAGTAGTGTTGCCGAAATGCGCACACCCGAACAACCCAACGGATGACCAATAGCAATAGAACCGCCATTCACATTTACAATTTCGGGGTTCAATTCCAAATCGCGCATACACGCCAGCGATTGCGAAGCGAATGCTTCATTTAATTCTACCAAGCCAATATCGTTTATTGAAATGCCTGCGCGTTGCAAAGCCTTGCGCGTTGCAGGCACGGGACCAATGCCCATGTAAGCAGGTTCTACGCCTGCGGCTGCCGTTGTCGCAATACGCGCAAAGGGTTGAAGATTGTACCGTTTCACCACATCTTCACTTACTACAATCGCTGCTGCTGCGCCATCGTTTATGCCCGAAGAATTGCCCGCAGTTACAGTGCCGTCTTTTGTAAATGCAGGTTTTAATTTTGCCAAATCTTCCATAGAAGTTGCGCGTGGATGCTCATCTTTTGCAAACAAAATTTTCCCTGCTTTTCCTTTGTCAATTTCAACACCGATAATTTCATTGTTGAATTTTTCGGCAACTTGTGCAGCCTCATATTTTTGTTGTGAAGCCAACGCAAAAGCATCCTGCGCTCCACGCGAAATATTCCATTTTGCGGCAACGTTTTCTGCCGTTTCGCCCATCGAAAAAGTTACTTCTTTCGGAAATGCTTTGTTGGTGAACCGCCAGCCCATCGTGGTGTCGAACATTTGTTGTGCGCGGTCGAAAGCACCGCCAGCTTTGCCCAAAACGTAAGGTGCGCGGCTCATGCTTTCCACTCCGCCCGCAATATAAATTTCGCCATTGCCGCTTTGAATGTTGTGCGCTGCATCGCTTATAGATTGCAAGCCCGAAGCGCACAGGCGATTAACCGTTACACCACCAATGCTTTGCGGCAAACCCGCCAGCAACACAGCCATCCGCGCTACATTGCGGTTGTCTTCTCCGCTTTGATTTGCTGCGCCAAAAATCACGTCCTCAATTTCGTTGGCATCCAACCACGAATTACGCGCCACAATTGCTTTCAAAACATGAGCCGCCAAATCATCGGGGCGTACCGCGCTGAGTGTGCCGTTGAACTTGCCCACAGGTGTACGCAATATGTCAATGATGTATGCTTGTTTCATTTTTAAACAGATAAAAAATTGCGCAAAAAGAATTTAAACCAATACTGCCGAAAGCAAACTTTCAAACAACACTTTGCCATCAGTATTGCCCATTGCCGGCTCCGAAGCGCGCTCGGGGTGCGGCATCATACCGAATACATTTTTTCCTGCGTTGGTAATGCCTGCAATGTTATCCAAAGAGCCGTTCGGATTGGCTTCGGGAGTGATGTTTCCGTTGGCATCGCAATATTTAAACAACACTTGTTCGTTGGCATAAAGTTGTTGCAAAGTCGCTTCATCGCAATAGTAGCGACCCTCGCCATGCGCAATCGGAATCTGAAGCACATCGCCTTTTTTTGTTTTGGAAGTGTAAAGCGAATTGCTTGTCTGCACCGACAGAAAAACATTCTTGCAAGTGTATTTCATATTGGTGTTGCGCAACAAAGCACCCGGCAGCAAATGGCTTTCGCACAAAACCTGAAAGCCATTGCAAATCCCCAACACTTTTCCGCCTGCATTTGCAAACTCTATCACAGCCTGCATCACAGGAGAAAACCTTGCAATCGCGCCCGTGCGCAGGTAATCGCCATAGCTGAAACCGCCCGGCAGCACAATACAATCTTCGGTTGAAAAATCATCAATGTTAGTTTCCTTGTGAAAAATTTCGCGCACCTGCGCACCCATTACATTGCCCAAAACATGGGTCATATCTTTATCGCAATTGGAACCCGGAAAAACAACAACACCAAACTTCATGAACTGATATTTTAAATGAAAAACTGAATAATTAGAACGCACGAAATTAGCAAACCGAAAATGAGTTCGGGTATCAAAATTCGTTTTAACGATTGAAGATACATTGCAGCCACAATACTTACGGGTAAACTCATGGTTATCAGGTGCAGTGCGCTTTTGTTGCTTTGCATAAAAAAACTTAACACACAAAACAATGCCGACAGCAGCAACACGGTTGTAAATTTGCGCACTTGGATAACACTCGAAAACAAAATTCGCGGCAATGCAGAAAGCGACAAAACGAGCAAAACTGCCGAAACAACACCCGCAAAAATTTCTTTATCGGTAAAACGAAAATCTACCTGACCGACATTGGCAAGATTGAGTAAGTCGCTTGGTAATAAGGCAAGTTTATCGTACCAGAAATACCATGTAAAAACCACAAACAAAGGGCAGAAAAAACCGATAAATATCATCCACCATTCGCGCAGGTTAAATGCCCGCAAAATCGCAAGACTGATGATGGAAAAAATCAACAGCCAAAATGAAGGGAAATAAAAAAGCATGGCAAGTGCCGAAATCCAGCCTAAATCAAAAATATCTCCTGCGGGTTTTTCCTTTCCGTAAATCGAAAAAAGTTTTTGAATGATACGCACCGTAAAATAGAATGAAATCAATTGCGGACTAAGCACCGCAAAGTCATTGATGAAACAAATCAATACAGCAAAAATTGCTGCGGTAGTAAAGCCCCGTTGCTGAATAATTTTATTTGCGGTAACAACCTGATTGATGATAACGCCAATCAGCAACACCAATAAGAAGCCCGATACTTGCAGCAATTGATTGGCAAATGACAGCTTTTCGATAGCTGAAAATAGCGCACTGCTCAACGGCTCGGAATGTGCGATGGATTGCACCGTAATTGCAGGATGCAACCACCAATACGCTTGCAATGCAATTAGCAGCACTGCATACAATACAATGTTTAAAGGAGAATTAAATGTGAAAAGGCGGTACACTTAAAAGAGTTTTAATGATTTTTATGTGTGTCATCAGTCGCATTTATTGCAGTTGCGTTATCTTCTCGTTTACCTTGTCAATGAAGTTATGGTATTTTGCAGGAACGTTATCTTTCATTTGGTCTAACAGCCAAAATTTTCTAACTCCGTTGATGTTATATTCCACATAAATTCCGCCCCCATCTACAACATCCGGTTGTCCGATTACGGTGTCGGTTTCGTTAAGTAAGTCTGTTGGAAAATTGTCTGTCAAGTTTTTGGTGTTGTTAAACTTTTCTTGCGACAGTTGAACATAGTCCCCGACATAAAATTCGTGTCTGCTTGGATATTGGTCTTTCGTGTCTTCAAGAAGTCTGTCTTTTTCCAACCTGAAAATTTCAACACATTGCTCTCCCATACATTCCCCATAGAAATGCCCGAAAACAATGTAGTCTGAATTTGAAAGTTTTATACTACCGTCTTTCTCGCAAGAAGCAAGGAAAAAAAGTGTCAGACAAATCGTGCTTAAAATATTTCGTATCATCTTACTTTATTTTTTGAGTTCAACAATCGGTTGGCAAATGTCGCTAATGTACCCGATTTTAGATAAGTGTAATCAATTATTTCTTTAGTTGCCCGTTGAGAATAGACATGATAACCGACTGAAATAATTGCATCAAGTCGGATAACAACGCAACTAAAAAGTAAGTTTCACCAACCTCAACTGATTGCGCAAATAGCTTGGTATCACTACTTCATTTGGCGAAACCTGTTTTCCCGCTTTAGGCAACATCATTACATCTTTACTTTCCTGAAACAATAAGTTTTTACTAATCACTTTCCCTTCGCTTGTCAACTCGTATTCGCGCAACGATGCAGCAGTTGTAATTTCATCTAAATAAAGTAACCGCAGCTTTTCTCTTTCATTCATTACCAAAAAAGAAGAATACAGTCCGTTATCTTCTTCACTTATTTGTTTTTTGCGCATAATGGCGCGCCAATCTGTTGCTCCGTCAGGGTTTAAGCTGAATGCTACAATATCATTGTATTGATAAAAACTTGTCCGTTGAATGGAATTGAATGTGGGCGAAAACTGAGAGTTGAAAATAGTTTCGCGTGTGTCTTTTATCAGCGACTCTGCAAGGAATAAAACGCCACCGTCATTGCGCAAAATTATCCGCTTGATATTGAAAGTATAGAGTTTGTTTTCGTTGGAGGTTTTACCCGTAAGATCATTCATAAAATTCGCATCAAAATTGCTGTATGAAACTGTTGAAACAGTTCCCGAATCGGTGTTGAGCGAAAGGTAGAAAAAGCCATACGCTGCGGGTTCGTTGCGAATATTGTCATCATCAAAAAAACCGCAAATCATCAGTTGATTATTGGTGTTGTCGGCATCTACAAACAATTCGCCAAACAGGTTTCTTTCAATCTCAATATCAATTTTCAGCGCGTTATCATCCTGTTCCGAAATTTTGTAAACCGTAACGCTTTCGCGTTGGGTGCGGTCGCGTTTTTCAGTAGTGTTTAAGAAGAAAACAAAAGTGTTTCCGTTGTTATCCACTACAAATTTTGCAGTCTCCATTTCGGTGTCGGGGCGCATGAATTTTATCCTGCGCGAATACACTTTTTGCAACGCCCTGTCCAAACACACAAACTCAATGCTTTCTATTTTATCATTTTCAAAATAAGGGTAATAAAACATGGTGAATTGCTGATTGAAAGATTGTTTTACGCGCAGGTTTTCCGTAACATATTCGGGGCGGTCGGCAATGCTGTCAATCACCACACTTTTGCCGTTTTCAATAAACCTGCTGCTGAGCGGCTGGGCAATAAGCGTGGTGCTTTTTTTATCACCCGAAAGGTAAAAAACCGTAACGCCTGTTTTGTTCAACTGAATGTGTTGCAGCAAACCGTTTTGCTGTTTGAAATCAATGGTGCGCGTAGCAATCAATCGAAGGTCGTTGCCGAAAGATTGCAAAATATCCTGCGAGCCGAATAAGCGCACAACATAACCGTCTTGGTTTTTACCGATTATCTTAAAGCGCGAAGTTCTTGAACCAAGTTTGGTAGGCGCGGAAATGTCAATACTCACTTGAGAAAACAACAAATTGTTTTCACCAATCAGCATGAAAAGAAAAGCAGTTAAAAAAATTCCTGTATTAAATAATCGCACGCCCAAACCTAACAGAAAATTTTCAGCCTGTCGGCTGCGGTGGATTATCTTTTGAAACGACACGTCAAAAACCACTTTCAGACAATAAAAAACCACTCAAATTCAATTCTCCGCAGTCTTTCTGTTCGCTTCGGTTTTTACGATAAAATCGTCAATGATTTGCGTGGTTTTTTCGGGATAAACCATGTGATACAAATGCTCGCGGAAAAGGTCGTGTTCATTTGCATTGGTTACATCTGTTACTTCAATATTTCTGCCTTGATAAATGCGCGGAACGTATTTCGCCACGCCATCATTTTCGCTTTTTAATATCAAAACAGGTATGTTGTATTTGGGGAAATTTTGCAAGCCCTGTTGTTTGTCAAACACAATAGATTGTTCCAATGCCGAGTGCGTTTGAATGGCAAAAACCTTTGCAGGCAGGCGGTTCAATGCTTTTTCAATCGGAATGCGGTTCAGGTGCGGCAGCGAATCCATGTTGGTCATCAATTCCAATATACGCTCTTTAGATGCCGCCCAAATTTTCTCCCGCATTTCAGAATCTTTTCTAATCAACCAGTCTGAAAGATTGATGCCACGCTTGCGCACACCCGATTTGGTATCGAAAGGAATCACACTGCGCAACGCCATCAGCAAAGTGCGCGCTCTTAAACTCTGCTTCGGACTCATAGACGGCAAAATCACCGTATCTAAAAATCCGAGCAAAGCGTGTTTGGCTTCTTCTCCGTAAAAAGGATTCGCGCCAATGCGCCCGCGCAGGTATTTTTTCACAGCTGGATATTTGCTCAACTCACGGTCAATCATCATAAAATAAATGTTGCCCATCGAGTGGTCGAAAAGGTAAACAGGATGCCCGTTTTCGCCAAAATATTCTATAACCGCTTCGATGTTTTTTGCAATGTGATGCGAATATTCCGAAGGCGGCAAATCGTGTGGAATAGAGCCGTAGTGCATGGCTGCGGCAATATATTTTTGCGAAGAAATTGTAGATAGCAAACCGTCAAAAGAATTTAAACCCAAAAAACCGTGAACCATTACAATCACAGGCAGTTTTTCTTTTGCATTTTGTTTGTAAGCGTTTGCGGTGTCCACACGAATTGTGCTTGCTCCGTAAGGCGTTTCGCGGGTTACTTCAAGTTGGGGCCAGGTCAATGCTTTATCGTCAATAAACACGGTGAGGCGTTTTTCAACTTTATCAATGTGGCGCAAAAAACTCGGGCTTTCGTTTTCTTTTCCGTTTACTGCATAAAGCCAAGCCAAAGGTCTGCGCTTGTCGGCTTTGGTTGCCAAAAAAGCAATGCGTTTTGAACGTTTCAGAAAATACGGTGTTACCGTCATTTCCTTTTCTTTTTTGCAGGAAACCAACACGGTCAGTTCTTTAGAGTCAAACGCTTTGGAATTTCTTTCGATTCCGGCAACTCTTCCTTCGGGATTGCAGGCAAGAAAAACATAGTCCAAGCCTTCTTTGTTCAGTTCAAGCAAATACTTGGAAATTGTCGCGTTGAACTCTTTGGTGTAAGTATCTAACGACTGTCGCGAAATTGCCGAGCCGAGAATCTGCCCGCGACTGATGTAACCGGCTTTATACAACTTTCTGATAAACACGCTCGCATCCGTTACGCCCGCCAAATCGCGCTGGTTTTGAAACGGTGAATTAACGAAAGTGTAAATGATGTTTTCGGGCTTCACAATGTCCGTGTAGTTATCGAAAATATATTGATAAGCACCTGCGGGCGATTGCCCGTGCGATAAGCCGACCAGAAACTTTTCGCCTTTCTCCAAAGTCTTGTTGGCGTTCTTGATAAAATCTCTTGCTACTGCTCTGTCAAACTCCTTTCGGGTTTGAAAATATTTTGTGTCGGGCGCGGCAAAGTGTATGTTGGTGATAACTTCATTTTCTGTATCCATTTCCATATTCATCAAGTCAATTGTACAATTATTTCACAATAGCGCAACGATTTGTTGGTGTTTAGATTTCAACAATGCCGGTGGTCAGTTGTGTGTATTTTCAGAAAAAAACAAAAGCAGCCTAAAGGCTGCCTTCGAGGTATAAACAGGGATTAGGATTAACACATTAACGAAATTCCAACCGGCATCGGAGTGTCCATTGGCGGAGCAGATGGCGGTGCTGCCGCTGCCGCTTTTGCCGTGCGGTGTGGCGGCATAACTTCATGATTCAGTGTGCTGTCGGAAAATACTTTTGAGTAAATTTTAATCATAACTTTCAGTTTACTTGTTCAGAATAAGGCGTTCAGTTCATTGCTTTACGGCAGTAGTTTTAAAAGGTTTCTATTTTGCGCAAAAATTATTCATGCTGAAAAAAATATTGCTCATTCTGCTGCTGGCGGTGATTGTGTTGGCGGGCGTAATTACATTCAACACTATTAACCTGAAAAGCAAACAGGTGAAAGTGGCTGCAAGCGAAGTGGTGAAAGTGGAAACTGATGATGCTGCGGTGGCAAGATTGAGCCAAGCCATTCGCTACAAAACGATTTCTTATGATGAACCGGGTTTGACGGATTACACACAATTTGACAGCCTTCATGCTTTTTTTCAAACGGCATTTCCTTTGGTGCATCAAAAGCTGGAGCGTACGACTATCAACAAATACAGTGCGCTTTATCATTGGAAAGGAAAAAATGCGGGTTTGAAACCCATCCTGATGTATGCCCATTTAGATGTAGTGCCTGTGGAAGAAGTGAATCGCAATCAATGGGTGGCAGATCCTTTCGGTGGTGAAGTGAAAGACGGCTATATTTGGGGGCGCGGCACTTTGGACGATAAAGGCAGTGCCATAGCCATTTTAGAAGCGGTGGAACGATTGCTGGAAAAGGATTTTGTGCCGGAGCGCGACATCTACATTTCGTTCGGACATGATGAAGAAATTGGCGGCAGTGAAGGGGCTGAAAAAATTGCCGAATATCTTTCCTCCAAAAATATAAAAGCGGAATTTCATTTGGATGAAGGCGGTTTGGTTTCGCATGGCATGGTACCGGGCGTGAAGCAAGATTTTGCTTTGATAGGCACTGCCGAAAAGGGATTTCTCACATTGGAGCTTACCGTGAAGATGCAGGGCGGACACAGCAGCCGCCCGCCAAAGGAATCGGCTTTGGGCGCGTTGGTAACGGCTTTGGCTAAATTGGAAGCGCACACTTTTGAAAGAACTGTTTCTATCACCGTAAATGATTTTATTGACTACGTGGGTCCCGAAATGGATATGCCATTGAAGGCTGTGTTTGCCAATAAGTGGTTGTTTAAAAGTGTGATTATGAATGAATATCAAAAGAGTGTGGAAGGCAACGCGATAGTGCGCACTACCGGAGTGCCAACTGTTTTTAATGCCGGCATTAAAGAAAACGTAGTGCCGGGCGAAGCAAGCGCAAAGGTGAATTTCCGCGTTTTGCAGGGCGAAACAACTACTGATGTGATTAAAAAAGTGAAGGACATCATACAAAATGATACGGTGAAAATCACGCCTTTTGGCGTAGTGTTTGAGCCGTCAAAAAATTCCAGTCCGCAGGCTTATGGTTTTAAGCTGATTCAAAACACTACGGCTAAGATTTTTCCCGATGCCTGCGTAGC
>CAZSEG010000111.1:0-10809 GCA_964605875.1 uncultured Chitinophagaceae bacterium | reverse complement strand
AGAATAGAGGTCTCCAAAACCTTTGATCAGGGTTCGAATCCTTGTTCCCGTGCAGGTTTTAGTAATATAAAATGCTCCATCAAATTAGAGCGAAACATTAAAATGGAAAAAGTAAAATTATACTTCGTTGAGGCTTATGACGAGTTGCTGCACAAAGTAACCTGGCCTACGTGGAGCGAACTGCAACAAAGCGCAGTGGTAGTTTTGATAGCTACAGTTATCATTTCAATTCTTATTTCTGCAATGGATATTGTAAGCAAAATGGGTATGGAAAATTTGTATAAAATCATAGTAAAATAAGGCGCGATGAGTGACGGAAAAAAGTGGTATGTGGTGCGCGTAGTAAGCGGACAGGAAAAGAAGATTCGCGAACACGTGAAAATGGAAGTGGAACGCGCAAAGTGGGATCATATCATTAGCAATATTCTTATTCCGACCGAGAAGATTTATACCATTAAAAACGGTAAAAAAACTATCAAGGAAAAAAATATGTATCCCGGATACATGTATATGGAAGTTGATCCTGCAAAAATCAACAACGATATTCTTGGGCAAATCCGGCAGGTTGGCGGTGTGTTGCAATATCTTGGAACATTGAGCCATGCGGAAGAATTGAAACTGTTGGGCAAAGCCGATGAAATGTTGGATTCAGCCGAGCAAATGGCAGAGCCGTTTATCTTAAACGAAGACATTAAAATCATTGACGGACCTTTCAACGGTTTTATTGGTACCATCGAAGAAATTGTTTCTGATAAGAAGAAACTGAAAGTAGAGGTTAAAATCTTCGGCAGAAAAACTCCTGTGGAAGTTACCTTCTTGCAGGTTGAGAAGATTGCATAAAACCTTAATTACGCCATATTTAAAAGGCTGCTTTGAAAATCCAAAGCAGCCTTTTTTGTTTTGTAGAGTTAGAAGTTTGAAAATGGAAGAGTAATGAAAATAGCTCGCACAATTTTCGTTATCTTCGCTTAATCTTTTTCCGTGCTTTATTTTTGCAGGAAAAACAACAACAGTAAACTCATGAAACTTTCGGAACAACAACGTCAGATTATCAGCAGTTTTTTTGCAGATAAGCCGGTGCTTAGGGCTTACGTTTTTGGCTCTTATGCGCGTGGTGATGCTGATGGTAAAAGCGATATTGATTTGCTGATTGACTGGGATTATTCGCAGCCAATCGGATGGGCTTATGTAAGTGCATGGCGCGAGTTGAAAGAGAAACTAAATAAAGATGTGGATTTTGTTTCTGTAAAGTGGATTGATCCTTCATTAGAGCATGTCATTAACCGCGATAAGCAATTAGTGTATGAGAGAAAAACAGGGTGACCTTGCACGTTTGCAACATATTCTGAAATGTATTTCTGATTTGGAGCAAATGCTTCAAGACGTTGATGAAGATTTATTCTATCGCAATACAGAGAAAAAATATGCGACAGAGCGGGTGTTAGAGATAATCGGTGAGGCAGTGAACCGCATTGCACCTGAAACTTTAGCAATGTCAAATCACCAAATACCATGGCGCGACATTGTTGATTTCCGAAATCTTGTAACGCACGAGTATTTCAGGGTTGATTATACTATGGTCTATAAAATTGCCACAGAAGAAATTCCGAAATTAAAATCGGCAGTTGCTTTTCTTGCAGGTGAACTTCAGGAATGAAGGATGTTGTCAGAATTCCCTGTGGAATGAAAGTGTAATCTAAAACTCATACTGCCTGTAAGCAATATTCATTCTTGCGCCCACGCCAAAGTAAATGGTTTTTGAATCAAGCGCATTTACCTTGCTGTCTTTGCTGCGGTAGAGAAATTCCAAATCAACATACACGTTGTGCCAAGGCTGATAGGTTGCTAAAAAGTTGAAATAATTTTGTGTGACTCTTGCCCCATTTCCAACTTTATTTCCATACACATTAGTTACCGTATTTGCAGTGGTGGACTTTAAAATATCGCCACCGAAATGTTGCGCCTTTCCTGTGGCAATATCAATGCTGTCTTCGCCATAAACACTGTAATAATATTTTGCTGTGAGACTAAGCTGCGGAATAATCTGGTATCTGCCCGTCAAAAGAAATTCATAAAAGTTTGCGCCCAAAGGATGCGCCAAAGGCTGATTGTAATGCGTGTAATTTGCAGTAACTCCGGTTGCCGGATTTGCATTATGCGTGTAAATAAACGGACGGGCATAATTAAACTCTGCCTGCACATCCAAATTCGGTACTAAATCAATGTATTTCGCGCCCACCTGAATGGCAAATTTATTTGCCCACCAACCGCTGTTTTTTCTCAATTCCGCAAAATTAAATTCATCAAAAACCACCTGACTGTATAACTGCAAATGATTGAAAGCATTAGCTTTTATATCGAATCCAATCAAAGCATTATCAGGCGAACCAAGCGACTGCTCCACTGCACGATAGAAAATTACCGGGTTCAGATAATGGAACTCAAAATGGTTTTTGCGGTTAAAGATTACACCTTCAAAAAAACCGATGTCGAGGAAATGCGCAACATTAAAATTGAGGTGATGAAAGGCTGCATATTTCTTTGGTAACTCCCTGTCTGTACCGCGTTTGTATTGATTCACCAATTCAGCCCAAATCGTTTGATAATTGATTCGCCAAACGCGCGTATTCATTTTCAAAAACATATAGGGAGAACTGAAATCACTCAAATAAAAAGAGCGAATGCCGTTGCCGATAAAGTTGCGGTCGTAGCCAAATTGCAGGTCAATGTATTTCAACACATTCACATTTATGTAGCCACGCGCTTCAAAAAAATCAATGCCGTTGTTTCTGTATGTTTTCCAGTAACCGTTGCCGGGTATGTATTCTTTTTCATCAATCCTGTCGCGCACATATTTGGGATTGCGCATTTGATTTTCAGTAATGGAAAAAAAGAAACCCACTCTTTGCTTGATGTTGAAACGTACTTCCGCGCCACGTGTATTTACAAACAAGAAATCTTTCGAGCCGATTTGTCCGCCAAATCTGAATGCGAAAATGGGATTGATTTTAAGGCTGAAATCCTTTTTTACATCCACGTGTCCAAGACTTGCAGGCTCGCGGTAAAACACCCAAAGCGGTTTGGCAGTGCGACTTTTAAGCGTGTCTAACCATTCGCTGTTGTCATCAATCAAATAAGTGAGTTGAAACTGTTTGCGCTTGTTTAAACTTAGATTTGAAAACCACATTGTTTCGGCAATTTCGGCAACTGTTTGGCGATTAAACGGCTTAACAGAAGTATGCGCAATGGGTAAAATTTTGCCGTAGCGAATATCTAATCTGTCCACAATTTGGTAAGCATCGTTGCCAAGCGGAATATAGGTTTGAGCGCGAATACCTGAAAAAACAAGCATTGCCAATGCAATGCCATACAATTGTTTCATGCCGCTAAAAAAGATAATTTATTGGTATTTGCTCACTAATCAGGAACAGAAAGCGGATAAGGTGATGAATTATTTGGGCATTTTTCTGTTTGCCAAATTTCTAATGAGATTGGCAATAAAAGAAAAGGCAACAAATGGTTTGTTGCCTTTTCCTGTTTTAAACATTCGATTGCTTTAGTTCAAATATCTTTGCGATTTGTAGAATGGTCTTACTTCTTTTTTAGGCTTAATCGTGTAGCTCAAATTGATTTCATGTGAACCTGATTGGTAGCTCAACAATCTGCCAAAGTTGATATCGTAGGAATAGCTTGCGAATAAACCTTTCCAGATATGTACGCCAAGCAAAGCACCACCGGCATCATTGCTGCGGTAAATCAAACCGGCAACAATGCGCTTGCGGAAAGTAGCATTGATATTTACTTCTGCTTGTGTAATAAATATGCTGCTGCGCACAAACACTCCCGGAGAAAGCGTGAATTTTTCACTTGCCACCCAATCATATTTTGCATAAGCCATAAAGTGGCGCGGCACTTTGAAAACGGTAGCATCTTTTTGAGATTGGTCAAGATGCGTAACCGAAAATCCCAATGTTGTTCCCCAACCTTTGAACTCCACACCTAAACCCAAATATGGTTTGAAACGGCTTACATTGTCATAGATACCGCTTTGGTCGGCATCCTGCTGATAAACCAATTCGCTGCCGCGCGTGGAGCGATTCAAAAAGCCTACGCTGATACCGCCCGAAAGATAAGCCTTGCCGCCTGCCAGTCTTTGCGAATAAGCATAAGACACGCGCGCGGTGATGCTGCGTTCTTTGCCCAACATATCATGCACAAACACCAAGCCTACACCGCCTTTAATTTTAGGAATGTAACCATAAGCATCCAACAACTGCGTGGATGGAGCTTCTTTGTAGCCCACCCATTGCTGCCTTGCCAATGCGCTGATGTAAATATCGCGCGTGTTGCCTGCCACCGCAGGGTTAAACACATGGCTGTGATACATGAAATGTGCAATCACAGGCTCGTTTTGCGCCTGTGCGCCAAATGCAAATGCAAGTACAAATGCTACTGCTAAAAGTTTGTGAGAAAAGTGTTTCATCATTTAAGATTTATGTTTTGAATTATGAGTTTTGAATTATGAATTATGAGTTTACGGTACTGTCCATTCATAACCCATAATTCATCATTCATAATTTTTTAATCGTTTTTAAGTACTTGAAATGTTGTTCTTCTGTTTTTCTGATGACCTTCTTCATCCTTTGCATCCTTCACTACAGGCTGCGTGGAAGCAAAACCTTTTGAAGTAAGACGCGTTGGGCTGATACCTTTTTCTATCAAATAGTCAACAACACTTTTTGCACGATTTTCAGAAAGTTTCATGTTGTAATCTAACTTGCCGCGCTCGTCAGTATGCGAGTTGATTTGCACCAAAGCCTCCGGTGTATCTTCCAGCAACTTCACCAATTTATCTAAGCTCGGCTTCGATTCTTCGCGCAGGTTGTAGCTGTCGTAATCGTAGTAAATATCTTCAATTTTAATTTCCTCTTTTGGAATACGTTTGATAGAGAAATCGTAGTTGTGTCCGGTAGCTTTTGAGAACTCTTTCGAGAATTGCTCGCCTTGCGTGGTCAGTTTTTTAGAATCGCCAAAATAGCCCGGAGCAATTACATTGATTTTATAGTCCTGGTCTTTGTTCAGGTTAAATGTGTATTCGCCATTGGCGTTGGTAAACGTAGAATCGGTAGTGCCATCGGCAGCAGTTAAAACCACACGTGCGCCTGCTAATGGTTTTGAATCATCCACATCGGTAACTCTTCCTTTTACCACAAGATTTACAGGCGTTAAAAAGAAGTTGTAAATATCATCCCCGCCAACACCGCCCAAACGGTTTGAAGTGAAGTATCCGCTTGTTTTTTCTGTGTTTGTATAAACAATAAAAAAGTCATCATCAGGGCTGTTGAAAGGCGTTTTTAAATGCGTTGGTTTAGCCCAGATTCCATCATTGTTTTGTGTAGTCGAGTAAATATCCTGTCCGCCAAAACCCGCGTGTCCGTCAGATGAAAAATATAATTCGTTTTCGCGCGCTACGGGAAATGTTTCATCCAATTCGGTGTTTACATTATCGCCTAAATTTTTAGGCTCGCCCCATTCTTCGCCATTTTTGCGCATCACCCAAATATCGCTGCCGCCTTTACCGCCTTCCATGATAGCGCAAAAGAAAAGTAGCTTTCCATCGGGTGAAATTGCAGGCTGCTGCATATCAACTGTTTGCTTAAATGAAAGTGAAATCAGTTTTGGTGCGCTCCATGTTCCGGTGCTTTCATCGTAAGTAGATTCGGCTATGCTGCAAAAAGCGTTTTTCGATTTGTTGTCGTTGCACTTGTTGAAATAACCTGTTTTTGTTTTATCGGAATAGGTTAAAATACCTTCATTAAAAGGTGAATTTAAATTTTCAACTTTCTTGGGTTTCGCCCACATTTTATTGTCTTTCTGATAGACAGAAACAAACACATCAGAGTATGCTTCACCGTCATAAGCGTAAACTTTATCAGTTCCTTCTATGCGCGATGAAGTGAAATAAACCTTGTCACTGATTGGTTGTGCCGCATAATCATTGAAGCGCGTGTTTAAAGAGGCTTCATTTATGAGCGTGTAAAGCATCGGTTCTTGCGGCATATTCAACGCTGTGTTGCAGTTATTCAGCAGGCGCGTGGCATCTTTATCGCCCGGCACTTGGTCTAAAAACGCCTGAAATTTGCCTTTGGCATTATCGTATTCGCCTTGACGCAAATAAATTGTTCCTTGGTGAAACAAATAATTAGGATTTGCCCAACCACGCGCTTTGGCTTTGTCGTACCAACTTAAAGCATCTTTCAGCTTTCCTGTGTGGCGGTAACATTCGGCAACTTTAAAAGTCATATCAGCCAAACCTTTGTTGCTTTTCGATTTAGCAATGAACTTCAAATACATCGGTAATACCGTTGCGTATTCACGGTTTTCAAAAGCGGCATCTGCAATTTCTTCATCTGTTTGCGCTTGTGCGCTAAACGATAAAAGAAAAAGGGAAAAGGAAAATAGTATTGCCTTTGCAATAAACGAGTGACTGAATATTTGTTTTTTCATGGAATTGGATGGTGTGTATTTAGTTTGTATTGATTTCATGTGTATCATTTATTCTTGAATTAGTAAAACTGTGCCTTTAACGGTGGTATTTTTGTCGGTGATGTTTTCTAACTCAACAATGTAGAAGTAAGTTCCCGGAGAAACTTTTTTGCCTTTGTAGGTGCCATCCCAACCTTCAATGCCTTTGTATAATTCTTGTCCCCAACGGTTGTAAATTACCAAATCATAGTCTTTCAGGAAGGCATCGTTTCTGCCGTCTTTGTTTGGCGTAAAGGCATTCGGGAAGTCAGCAACTTTAACTATTGCCGTATCGGCAACGCTGCGGCAGCCGTTATCAAAAGCAATTACCACCACTGTATCTTTGTCATTAAATTTAGCTGAAGCGTAATAGTTTTCAGGTCCTTCCTGCACCAAAGTTCCGTTTACATAAAACTCATATTTGGCATATCCGTTCGGGTTAGCTGTAAATACCAATTTTTCCTGCGGAAGAATTTTATTCTCCAACTTATCGCTGGTAAGCGTAACCACAGGCAAGGGCTTCACTTCTACCGCAATTTCTTTTCTTGCTTCAAGGCTTTTGCAACCGCCCGTTGTTGTTGCCGAAACATAGAAAGAAGTGTTTTCAAACAATAAATCGGTTGTGTAAGTATTGCCTGTTCCCAACTGATTTCCATTCAACGGAGCATCCCACCAAACTATTGTTGCGCCTTGTGATGCCGTAGCTGAAAGCGTAGCCGATTCGCCATAACAAATTGATGTATTTGCTGTGGACAGATTTAAAACTGTTGGCGCTTTTATCACAGTTACAGTTGCCGGGACTCTTGTGCCGCTGTGTCTGCAACCAAATTCATTTACTGATTCTAAGTAATAAATTGTTGTGGTTACAGGAGATACAGTTAATGGGCTTACACCCACCAAATTGCCGCCTGTTTCAGCATCATAAAAGTTGTACGAAACTGTTCCGCCCAAAGAGTTTGTTCCTGTTAATACAGTGCTTGAACCTTCACATATTGTGGCATCCTGCGTGGTTGCTGTTGGAACTGTTGGCGCTACTTTCACGTTTACATTTAACGTTGCAGGCGAAGAAGTACCGCAGGTATTGGTTGCAATTACGCTAACCGTTTGCGCGCCCGAAGTTGTCCAGTTTACGGTTAAACTTGTAGTGCCTTGCCCCGAAACAATATTGCCTCCGCTGCTCACCGTCCATGTATAACTTGTTGCATTTGGCAAAGCGGTAATTGTATAGCTGCTTAAACCCGGGCAAACATCATTTGCGCCTTGTATGGTGGCTGTCATCACAGGCGCAGGCGGATTCACCGTAACCTCAATTGTGGCAGGTGTGCTTTGCCCGCAATCATTTTCGGCAAAAACCGAAAGCGTGTAAGAGCCGGGCGATGCAGCCCAATCAACCGTGATGGAAGTTGTTCCCTGCCCCGATGTGATTGTTCCGCCACCGGAAATTCCCCAACCATAATTAGTTGCATTTGGAACTGCGCTTATGGTATAGGTTTCTGTTGTGCTGCCGCAGGTAGCAAGTTGCCCGATAATACTTCCCGGACGGTCAGGTTTGTCGGGTTTCACTCTCACGTTTATTGTTTTGGGAAGACTGTTGCTGCAAGGTCCTGTAGCAACTACACTAACTGTTGAATTTCCTGCATTTGCCCATGTAACAGAAATACTTGTAGTTCCCTGACCGGATGCAATTGTGCCATTCGTAACTGTCCACTGGTAGCCGTTTGCGTCCTGCACGGGCGCAATGCTGTAAGTTTGGGTTGAAGGGCAAACTGCCGTATCTCCCGCAATATCACCCACAACGGGCGCGCTGCCGCTTAACACCGTTACCTGCAATGTCGCCTGCACGCTTGAACCGCAAACGTTATCAGCCGAAACTGCAACGGTATATGGTCCTCCGGCAGTTGCCCAATCTACATTTATAGATGTTGTGCCTTGACCCGAAAGTATCGTTCCGCCCGCGCTCACCGTCCATGTATATCCTGTTGCATTGGTGCTGTTTTGAATGGTGTATATAGAAGAACCTTGACACGGCTGATTGCTTCCCGTGATGGTAACAGGCGGTGTTGGAGTAGTATCGGAAACCGTTACATTTAAAGATGTAGTTGCTGAACTTCCGCAAACATTTTGTGCGGAAACTGTAATCGGGAAAGTTCCTGTTCCCTTCCATTCTACGGTTACGAATGTTGTTCCTTGCCCCGAAAGAATAGTGCCGGGTGCGCCAACCGTCCAGTTGTATGTTGTGCCGTTTGTAGCTGCGCCAACTGTGTAATTGTAATTGCCCTTACAAACAACCTGCGTTCCTGTTATTGCGCCCAAACCTGTTGGAGCAGCTTCGGTAACTGTAACCGTTTTAACGGTTGTGGTGCTTGTGCCGCAAGAATTTCCTGCCGTAACAGAAACATTATATGTTCCTGCGGTTGTCCAGTTGATATTTATGTTAGCTGTGCCTTGACCCGATGAAATCGTGCCTCCGCCCGAAACAGCCCATGTGTAGGTTGTTGCAAAGTTTACGGCAGCCACTGAATATGGTTTTGTGCTTGCACACACTGCGGTATCTCCAATAATTGCCGTTGGTGCTGCGGGTACGGGATTTTGAACACTGATGCTCAATGTGTTTGAAGCATTTCCGCAATCGTTGCTGGCTACAACTGAAACAGTGTAAAGCCCGCCCGGTGTCGTCCAGTTTATATCAATAGAAGTAGTGCCTTGCCCCGATGTGATTGTTCCGCCATTGTTTACGCTCCACACATAACTGCTTGCATTGGCAACGGCAGGAATAGAATAGGTTTGCGTTCCCGGGCATGGATTGTTTGTTCCCGTAATTGCAGGAACGGAAGTCGGAGGCGGTGTTTTCACATTTACAATAAGTGTATTGTTTGCGCTGCCGCAATCGTTGGTTGCGGTAACGGTGATGGTATGCTGTCCGGCAACTGTCCATGTAATATTTGCCGAAGCTGTGCCTTGCCCTCCGGTAATATTTCCACCGCCCGAAATTGCCCATGTGTAATTATTCGCACCCGGCACATTATTGATGGAATAAGTTTGAACGCCCGGGCAAGGATTGTTGTTGCCCGAAATTGTTCCCACCGAAACAGGTGTGCCGTTTTTCACATTTACGGTAAGTGTTCGCTGAACCTGTCCGCAACTGTTGGTTGCTGTTGCGGTTAATGTATAAGGTCCTCCGGCAGTTGTCCAATTGATGGTTACGGTTGCCGTGCCTTGACCCGATGAAATCGTTCCTCCGCCCGAAACTGCCCATGAATAACTTGTTGCTCCCGTTACTCCGCCTATCGTATATTGTTGATTGCCCGGACATGGATTATTGTCGCCCGTGATGCTGCCGCCTGTTGGCGGACCGGGTTGAACGTTTACTGCAAGTGTATTTGTTTTTGTGCCACATGAATTAGTTGCGGCTACGGTGATAGTTTGGCTGCCTGTGCCTGTCCAATTGATAGTGGCAGATGTGTTGGTTTGGCTTGTAATAGTGCCTCCGCCCGTAACTGACCACACTACCGATGTAGCTCCGCTTACCGCACCAACGGTATAGTTTTGGCTGCCCGGGCATGGCGTTGTTACGCCTGTTATTGCGCCAACATTCGCAGGCGGTTGATTCACCGTAACCGAAACCGAGCCTCTCGTTGCGCTCACACAACCCGGATTGGTGTTATCATCGGCTTCTACATAATATGTTGTGCTTGTGGTTGGCGAAACCGATAAAGTTGCTCCGCTTCCGATAGATGTTCCGCCTGATGCCTGTGTGTAATATCTGTAAGTAACGTTGCTGCCTCCCGAAGCCGTAAGCGTAGTTGATTGACCTGCACAAATCGGATTTGGATTGGCTGTTAAAGTCGGATTGGCGGGTTTGGGATTACATTGAATAATACGACACTGAACAGCAGTGGTTGGGGTAATGGCTGAAGCCGTAACTCCTCCTGAATTTCTTACGCTCGTGGTAATAATGGTTGGTGTAAAAGTATTTACAGGCGGGTTGTAACTTTCCCACAAAAAAGAGGCACTTGAATGAGGACAGGTTGCGCCCGAACCCTGCGTACCGTTTATGTCTGTTTTAGTAATTCCAAAATCATACAAACCGCTACCTGCTGTATCTGCACTCATTGTACTCATCAGAAAACCTGAGTCAGCAGCTTGAATACCCGAAGCGAAAATCGAAATAATTGAGTTGTAGGAACGTGCAAATAGCGGTGTTCCGTTTGCTTTATCTACTTTGGCAATCACCGATGTAAAAGGCAGCGATGCCCCTGAACCGAAAACTGCGTAATTGCCATC
>CAZSEG010000110.1:0-10819 GCA_964605875.1 uncultured Chitinophagaceae bacterium | reverse complement strand
CAATTTGAGTAATGTCATTTTTGGTAATGTAGGGAAACAAAGGAACAGGCAAATCCAATCTTATCCAGTGTCCGTTGCCACCGTTTGAGCCAAACAAACAAGGAGCGCCCGTGCCATCACCCGCAGCGGTAAAGTCGCTCGCTTCAACAGTTGCACTTGCACCAAAATTACCATTCTTGATTTTCACTTCAAGGTTGCCGCTGATTGGGTTTGCGCCATCAATGCCTTTTCTTCTGAGGAAAATACTTGCGCTTGTTAATGTAGTATCTGCCATGCCTCTGGTGTCAAATGAAAGTACGGTTGAGAAAGACTCCCCGAATGCTTCGCCTAATATCAATGAATCGGCAACGCTTCCCGATGATGAAACCGAGCCTGTTTGGTTGTTGTTTTCAGAAAGCAAATACAAATCATCCATCAATAATTTGTGATAGAATTTTTGTGTGTGGTATTCAATCAAATCGGCATAGCCTTTTGCCGAAAGGTGAAAGCAATCTTTGGTGATGCCGAGATAGTCGCGCATGGAATTTTTTGGCGAAGGATAAGTTGGGTCGCCAGCCGGCAAAGGCTGTGTGAACGCGGGATAAGTTCCGCCCGGAGCCACGCCCAAAGCGGTTGTTTGTCCGAAAGTATATTGCATCAAACCCGATGCGTTCACAAAATCAACCTGCGGGTCGGTTGCCGTATAGGCGGCTACATCCGATGAAAATTCATTGAGTACGGTATTCAGCTGAATAAACGTGGGAAATTCCATCTTTTGCCATGTTGAATAAAACGGATGGTTGTTGCCTAAAATTGATGTTTCAATTACTTCCTGAAAATTAGGATAAACATAACCGCTCCACAAAATTCTGATGCCCGGTCGGGTAGTTTTAAGAAAGTCAATTACCTGCAACAGGCGTTGCGAAACCTGACTCTTTAACGTGTCGGTTTGCGCTTGTGTAAAACTGACTTTCCAATCGCCCAAAACATCATTGCCGCCAATGCTTAAATGAATTACTTCAATCGAAGGGTTGGCTTTTATCAGCGAGTCAATCATTTGTTGTTTTTCGGGTTTTAAAAAGTCATCGGTTTCTGCTCCGTTTTCGGCAATAACAAGATTGGTAATGTACTTGTAATTTGAAAATCCCCATTTTTTAAAAGCGTTGTTTATGGTTTGATCAACGCTCATAAAAAACGCCCAGCTATCGCCCACCAACAATACTTTCGGTTGATTGGTTTCGCTGCACTGGCTGTAAGTTTTTGTGAAAAGCAGATTGGCTGCTAAAGCAAGAAGTATAATTCTGAACATTTAAAATTGTTTTGTTTTCAATATTAAGAAAAGATTAAACGAAAGCAATAAGTAAAAGAATTTACCTGTTGTTTATGTCATAAAATCTGAAATCAATCACCATCTTTGCCGCCATGAGTAAAAAGATAGCGGTGTTTCCGGGCTCTTTCGACCCCATCACAACAGGTCATGTGGATATTGTGTTGCGCGCGCTTCCGCTTTTTGATGAAGTGATTGTTGCCATTGGCGAAAACTCGCAGAAGAAAACGCTTTACACTTTGGAGCAAAGATTAAGCTGGATTCAACGGGTTTTCAAAGTACATCCTGCAATAAAAGTAGATTCGTTTTCGGGCTTAACGGTAAACTTCTGCAAAGAAAAAGGCGCGGATTATATCATTCGCGGCATTCGCTCGGCTTCTGATTTTGATTACGAAAAAACCATTGCGCATTTGAACAATGCCATGTTTCCTGAAATTGAAACGGTGCTGATTTTATCAAAGCCGGAATTGTCGTCTATTTCATCAACTATTGTGCGTGAAATCATCAGAGGAAAGGGGAAAGTAGAGAAATTTGTGCCTGCCGAAATTGTGGAGGAGATGGTTGCCGAATGAGGTATTTGATTCTGATTGCTGGATTGATTGCTTCCGCTTTTTCTTTCGCCAATGTTGATTCGCTTCCATCGGATAAAGATTTGGGAAGGCAATACATTACACAGCTAAAAGATGGCGGTGCGCTGATTGTTCGCCTCAAATCGCGCG
Source organism: uncultured Chitinophagaceae bacterium (assembly GCA_964605875.1). GTDB lineage: Bacteria > Bacteroidota > Bacteroidia > Chitinophagales > LD1 > UBA7692. The sequence continues at coordinate 8,794 of CAZSEG010000110.1, read as the reverse complement.
ATAAAAATATTGCCGCTTACCGCAACTCGGGCAACACCGCAATTGCCGAAGAAATGGAAGAAAAAGACAGAACGCTGAACCGTCAAATAATGAATGCCTTCAATACGCAGTTTCGTTTTTGTCCGGTTTATTTCATTTATGCACGCAACTCAAAAAAGTTTATGGAAGGTGCGCGTAACATATTTGTAAACGAAGGTTTGCGCGAAGATTCTGCTATTGAGTTCAATCATTCTTTTTTTCTGTTTGTTGATTTCGGCACGGCATTGCTGAATGAAAGTGTAAATTCCTACACATACACCAATCAGGTTCAGGAAGGCAGCACCCCGGGCAACAGCCAGTCTTACATAGTTCTTGATAATGATTTCAAGCAACTTCATTCGCCATTTCCATACCAAACAATGTTGAATTTTCTGGAATCAAATCCGCATCAAAAGGCTGTGGCAAGGCTGAATAAAAAGATGTTTCAATACTTTGTGAATGATAAAAGCAAGCAGGAAGCTGAAAGCAATAAAAAGAAACGAAGCAAGAAATAACCCGATGCTCAATTGTTAAGTAATTCCAACATACCTTCAAGCCTTTCAAATTACCTACATTCGCAACTTTCAAAAACGATATGATTAAATCCGTTCGATATTTTTTCCTGATTTCAGCGATTGCGTTTTCTGTTTTGGCAAAGGCAGAAACCCCTTCGGATTCCACCGAAGCACGGGAGCGCACCAAAAAAGAAATGCGCATTTTTAAAGCGCAGCAATTAGCGCGTATCAAATTTCCGAAAGACCGCATTGCCATTGATTTGCTGGCAACCAACTGGTCGCACAGCGTGGGCAATGGCTTTAAAACAAAATGGTATTCGCGCGGTATCAATATTTACTTCTACTGGGATTTTCGTATCAAAAAATCGCGCGTGAGTTTTGCACCCGGTATCGGCTATTCGGGAACAAATGTTTATCACCGCAGCGAGATGGTGGAAGATTCCACAGGCATCAGATTTGATGTGATGGATGCAACAAAACTCAGCAACATCAAAACCAATAAACTCACTATTCAGTATGTTGATATTCCGCTTGAATTGAGGATAAGAACCAATCCCGATAAAGCGGATAATTTCTGGAAATTTGCGATTGGTTTCAAAGCCGGAATCAGGGTTGATTCGCACACCAAAGAGCGTATCAAAGAAGGCAGCAGAACAAAAGTTTATGTTGAAAGACGATTTGCCGACATCAATCTTTTCCGCGCAGGACCTACTTTGAGAATCGGTTACAGCGTGTTCAACCTTACTGCATATTATGGTGTGGTAAAAGTATTCAAAGGTGGCAGAGGACCTGTTGCAAATGAGTTTGCAGTGGGGATTTCGTTTAATGGGTTGTAGAAGTCTATTCCTCCGTCAATCTGTTATACGCCCTGATAAACAACGCGCCTAAGTTTTTGTGCGGTGGAATGTAGTCGAGAAAACGCTCGTAGGCTTGCTTGTTGTTTTTTACGCTCGCTTCCAAACTATCCCATGTTTTGTACCAGTTGATGTCGCGGAAGTTGCGCACATCTTCGGCTAATAATTTTATCAAAGGGTTGTTTACATACATGGTGCCGATTTGCTTGGATGCAATTACACTCACATTCGGACTGCGTTCAAAAATTCCGCGCAGACTGTTGTAGCCTCCGCAGCTTCCCAAAATAAACACAGCGGTATTGCTGTGAATTTTTTCGATGGTTTTGTAAGCATAATAACTATGACCGCGATGCACCATAATATCAGGTTCTTGTTTCAGGCTGTCCAACAGCTTTTCAATCATCGGCTGACCGATGTATTCGCTCTTGGGTTTGTTGGCATAAATGGTAACAAGCGCTCCTTCGCGCGAATCAATTTTTACTATGTGCTGATTCTCGGTAATCTTCCAGTTCGGGTCTTTGAAAATGGCAAGAAATGTTTTGAATGAAGCATCTCCGTCATCATCGTCATAGAAATAAATCTGCCAGATGTTGCGGTGGTTTCTGCGGAAAAGATTTTCAAAATTCACTTTGTCTAATGGCGGCAGTTGATATTTAGCAGCCATACCGCTAAACCAATCATCTTTAAACAAACCATCGCCCGCAAAAAGATTTGAAAGCAAGCCGTAAACCACCATGCCGCGTTTGTGTTTTGCGGTTTCCACTCTGCTGTATTCATTTTTTATGGTTACGCGCAACAGGTTTAAAAGCGAAGTATCTGTAATGCTTCCGAACGCATCGGCAACTTCTACGGCTTGCGCAACATCGTTGTTGTCTTCTTCCAAACGGCTGGCAAATTTCACCATCAAAGCCTGTTGCTGTTCGGGTTGCATGGTGTTTAAAAACTGCGAGAGCTTGCCATAGCTTGCCGCCATTTTTATGAATGTGCGAAAGCGGTTTTCTCCCATCTCTTGCATAAATTCATAACCTTTTGTGCTGTCAATTTTTGCAAGCAATCTTTTAAAAAAACCGTTGAATGTGGAGGTGAAAATTTCTTCTTCGCTATATACCATCAAAGTGTATAAATCCTCTGCGTTGAAAGAATCTACAACGCCAAAACGCACGGCATCGGCTTCGTTGTGCAGGTCGTTTACAATGCGCACAATTTTAAGCGCGTTCACTTCCAAATCTGCTTCCAACGAATGTTCGGCAAGGATGTTTTTGTTCTTGCGAATATTCAGCAATGCCTTGAAAAAAGCATATTGTTCTTTACCGGTTTCGTGCGCTTCTTCCTGTGTTTTTTTCTTGTTGTGAACATCATCCAAAAGCGAATATGCGTTGGTGCTTTTACCGAATTTTTTATCAATGCCGAGAATAGTTGCAACCACAGGATTGTTGCTCTTTTTAAGTGTTCTGAAAATAGGCTGATTGTCGAGAAAATATTTTTTTGCATTGGCAGGCGCGGCAATTACTGCGGTTTCTAAAATAGGCAGCGCGTAATCTTTATCATCAAACAGGTAAGAGTAATACAACACTTCCGTAGGGTAACGTTTTGCGGCAATGTTCAGAAACTCCTGCATATCAGGTTGGTTCTTGAAGAAGCCCGCAATTTTTATGGAAAGGCGGATATTATCCAACAAAAACATTTTCAGATTTTCCTGCGCAACGGCATTCAATCCGCCCAAAACGTGCAGCAGCTTTTTATCGGTTTCGTCAATCCTGTAATAGTTGGATTTGTTTACACTGCGCAGTTCTACAAAAAGGTTGTCGTAGAAGTTTATTTTGTCTAAACCGGCAATCAAATCTTTGTCTATGATGCGTTGCATATAGTCAATCACATCAAAGTATAAGAAGGCAGCTTGCTTATCAATAATCGTATCGCCCGTGTGAATTTTATGGTCGGTATAGCCGTCTAATTTGTCAATGCGTTCTTGTTCTGCATCAATTAAATTGGGGCGTTTGGCGATGGAATCGTTTGAAGCGAAAGAGGTGATGTGAAAAGAAAAAAGAAGGAAGAAGAAAAGAGTTGCGGGTTGCGAGTTGCGGGTTGCGGGGCAAGCAGCCTTCAATCTGTAAATCCGTAAATCCGTAAATCTGTAAACCTTTCTCACACGCCAAGAATTGAAAAATACGCTTTGCTGAATAATGATTTGAGATTTTGATGCGGTGGGATATAATCTGTAAAGTGAGGATTGGCGCCAATTTTCTGCCGCATCATTTCCCAAAAATCTTTCCACACAATATTTTTTCCTGTTCTGATGCTTTCATCCAATGATAATAAAATCGGGTCGTTCACGGTTTTAGTTCCGATTTGTTTTGTAGCAATGATGTGCGCTTCGGGCGCGTTGTCAATGGCATTAGAAAGTTTGTAAAATCCACCGCATGAACCTACCAATAATAATTTGATGCGGCTGTCTATATGTTGCAGTGTAGATGCCGTATGAAAGCTGTGTCCGCGATGTATCATCACACTTGGTATTACATTATTGATGCGCAGATATTCCGTTACGGCATCTTGTCCGTTGGTTTCGTATTCGGGCTTGTTGGCGTAAATTTCTACGGCATTGCCTTCCACGCTTTTTATCAAAACATAGCTGCCTTTGTCTTCCACTTTCCATGTCGGGAACACCTTAAAAGTATTCAGGAAATTGTTGTATGAATCGCGCCCGTCCGCATCGTTGTAAAAATACATTTGCTGCACACATTTATTCTGCTCGCCCAACAAAACTTTTATCGGCATTTGGTTTAATGCAGGAATGCGGATTTGCTTAGACAATTTATCAAACCATGCCACATCCACCACTGCGTTGCCGTCCACCAGACTTGCCAGTACGCCATAAAGCGCAATGGCTATGTTGTTTGAATCTCTGTCGGCAATCAGAAACTGATTTTTAATTTCGGAATGAAGCACCGCAAGCATTTGTTTGTTGCGGATGTTGTTGAGTGTTTCCGCAATTTCCACACCTTCCGAATTGCTTTCTGATGCCGAAATATTGCGCACAAAATTCACCAATAAAGTATCGCGCTCTGCCGTTGATAATTCGTTCAGCATCGGCTCTAATTTTCCGTATGCCGCACACATCGAAATAAAAGTGCGGAAGCGATTGTGTTCTACTTTTTTCAGCAGCGATAAAATATTTTCGCCCTTCATTTTGCGTTGCAGGCGCGTGTATAATCCATTGAAAGAGCTTGTAACCACTTCCTCTCTGCCAAACACCATTAAGAAATAAATTTCTGTTGCCGAAAAGCCTTCTATTGAATTAAAAGCATCCGCTTCGTTGTAGGCGATATTGTCGTTTATTTCGCGCAGAAAACGCAGACAAAAATCCGTGAGTTCGCGCTCAACGCTGTATCTGCCGATGTAATCTTTTTGCGCACAAATTCCCGCTAACTCTTTAAACATACATTGCGGACTGTTGCAAATATTTTCCGCCTGACTCACCGTCATTTTGTTTTTCACAATTGCATCCATCAGCACGTAAGCCTTGCTTTGATAACCCGCCACGCGCGGCATTTTCAAAATTGCCTGAATAACGGTGTCGTTGCTTTTTGAAAGCAGCATAGGAATTTGATGCGAAGCGTTATAGATGTAACGTTTCAGAGAAGTTGGCGCGTTGCGCCCCGCAGTTTCTAAAACTTTTGTTGCGAAAAATTTTGCTTTGTAAGTATCGAAACGTTTGAAAACTTCATCGGGTTCTGTGTTGGCGGCATACATCAGAATTTCTTCCGCAAAAGGCTCGTTGATGAATTTCGGAATTTGTTGAAGCGTATTGCTCATGTTTTTCTTCAACGATAAAATTGTTTTTTCTTTTTCTGTTAAGCGCAAACTGATGGGCGCGATGATTGGCTCGGCAACATCTGCGGGTGGCATTTCAACAACAGCAGCGGGTTGTTGAGGTTCGGGAACAACTTCGGCTTGTTTTTTCTCGATAGCTTTTTCTGCAATGCTTATTTTTTCTACAATACCTGCGTTCAAATCATCAAAATATTTTTGTGCCGAAACAGGGCGCGGGTCATTATCGCTTTCGGAACGCGGGCTGCGCAACTGGCGTATTGCCAGCGCACTTTCGGTGATGCGCGAGCGCAACAATTGCTGCACATCCATCGAATCGGTTACGGATAAATCAGGGTCAATGCTCGGCATTTCATCCTGCGACATCAGGGTGTATAAATGATTGATGGATTTTGCATCCATGAGTTGCAACACCATATCCAGCTTTTCGTTGCGCTCGCAAAAGGCAAGAAATTGTCGCAGTTTATTGTTGTTTATTGAGCCGATAAAACTGAACGGAAACGGGCTGTAAATTTTTCGCTTCACCGCGCTAATCATGTTTGAAAGCGACTGAACCGTTAATTCTTTATGCCCGTAAACCATGATGGTGAAAAGGTCGTCAGCGTTCAGATTTTTAAAATATTCGGCAACAACATAACCGCTTCCGTTTGCCGAAATATTGTTTGCATTACGCACCTGTTCGATGGAATAATTTTCCATCAACTGATAAATGGAATGTTTGCTGTAAGCATCGGGCTTTTTTAATGTTGCCACCATTACTTTGAAAATGTCCTGCGGAAAATCGCCCAGCGAATCCGCTTCTTCCATAGTCATTTCTTTGCCCAAAACATTGTATGCAAGCACGAACGCCTGCGAGCGTTGCCCGTAAGTTCTGTAAACAGAAATCAAATATTTTGACACGGGAGATTTGCTGCGCACAATGTGATAGCTTACATCATTATCCGAATACAAATATTTTTTCACCAAATCAGGAGCCATGATTGCCATTGAATCAATCACTTTTGCGGCAAACGAACGCTGCCCGAACTGCGCGGCATACCGCAAAACTTCCGTAGGATTTTCGCGCGAGTAATCCACAATAAATTCTTCGGCAACGGTATCATTCGGAATCAATGCGGAATAGGGCAAAGTGAATTTTCGATACATCTTGAGATTCTGCGCAAGTACGCCTGCGTTGTCCCATTCCATGATAAGCGGAAAGTATTTAAACCCATCGTTGAATTTGCCTTTTGCAATATCATCATCAGAAGCATTGTTGTAGATGATATTTAAAAAGCGCAGCAATGTGTTGGCATAAAGAATGCGTTTGTCGTAATAGAAAATATCGTTTTGCGAATAACGCAATGCGCTGTCGGCAAGCGCAAACATTTTGTCGTCAATCTTTGGAAATTCAGCAGTTATTTTTTGCCGAACGGTGTTGTAACTTTTTAATACGGAAGGAATCTTGTAGCCGTACTCACGCGCTGCGCTGTCCGCATTTGTTTGTGCAAAAACATAAGCCGAAGACATGGTGAACAACAACACCAAAATACCATACCGAAAATTACACACCACGCTCAAAGAATTATGAGGATTTTACTTCATTTTTTAATACGCAAATAAAATAGCTTAGGTTTGTTAAAGTTATACACGCTTTCCCCATGAATCGTTCACAGTCTATTTTAGTTATCATGTTGCTTTTTGCGGTGCTTAATTCATGCACCGAAAAGGCTAAACGCGCGAAGGTGTATCATGATGAAATTGCCATCAAAACAGCAGTGGTGATTGACAGCGTAATTGACTATGGCGATGCCGTTCATTCGAGCAGCAGGCAAGTTGGGCTGAGTGTTTCCGAACAGTATCTGAACCTTATCGGCAGAACGATTGAAAAGGTAAATCAGCAGGGGGATTTTGATGCGGATACTATATTGAAATCAAGTTCTGTTGATTTGCTGCAATTCTATAAGAACTATATCTCGTCAAATTTTGTTCCTTATTTCAACTCGTTTGAAAACGATTCTTTGGATGAATTTCAAATTGCCATTACTGATTCGCTGCACCGTAAAATGATGGAAGAGGAAGTGCCGCACTGGAGCAATTTCAACAATGCCGAAAAGAAATTCAGCGATAAGTATGATATAAGTTCGGTGAAGGAATAGGAGGCTGATTATGATTGTTCTAATCATTTTAAATCATAATCATCATACACCAATCAGCGTTCTGTTATTTCAGTTGTAAAAATGCCTGCGCACAACTTATGTTTACAATTTAATCGCAAAAAGGCTTTCATTTCTGTTCGCGAAGGCTATTTTTGGCGGGCAAAATTTTGACAACCGTGAGTAAATCAAACAATTCGGGAACTTTAAGTTCCTACCTTTTCAAATCTTCTATCGGTAAAAAAGCCCTGATGGCTGCAACCGGACTTTTCTTAATTTCCTTTTTAGTTATTCATGCGGGCATCAATGCCGCAGTGTTTTACAATGATGGCGGTGAAACTTTTTTACACCTTGCACATTTCATGGGAACAAACCCGATTGTACGCACGTTGGAAATCGGATTGGTTGCGGGTTTTCTTGTTCACATCATTGACGGCTTACTTTTATGGAAGCAAAACCACGAGGCGCGTCCCGTGAAATACGGATATGAAAACGCCAAAGCCAACAGCAAATGGTATTCGCGCAGCATGGGTTTATTGGGAACTTTACTGCTGATTTTTTTAATCATTCACTGTGCGCACTTCTGGATTCCCAACCGCGCTAACCAGTTTATTCATGGCGAGGAACTGGATTTGTTTAAACGCATGAGCGCAATCTTTCAAAGTCCTGTTGTTGTTGCCATTTATGTTGGCGGCTGTATTTCGCTTTTCTGGCATTTGCTGCACGGCTTCAAAAGTGCGTTTCAAACATTAGGTTTTAATCACTCAAAATACAACGGCATTATTGCAGCGGCAGGCACAGCGTTTTCAATCATTGTGCCGTTGCTTTTCGCTTCTATGCCGGTGGCGTTTTACTTAGGTTTAGTGAAGTAGTTTCAAAAATATTCAAACAGTTTTATGTCAAACTTCAATTCAAAAATTCCCGAAGGTTCATTACCCGAAAAATGGACAAAATACAAATCAAGCGTATCGTTGGTAAACCCTGCAAACAAGCGCAGCTTGGAAATTATCGTGGTAGGCACGGGGCTTGCGGGCGCAGCGGCAGCGGCTTCGCTGGCAGAGATGGGCTACAAAGTGAAAACCTTCTGCTTTCAGGATTCGCCAAGACGCGCACACTCCATTGCGGCACAGGGCGGCATCAATGCGGCAAAAAATTATCAGAACGATGGCGACAGCGTTTACCGCTTATTTTACGATACCATCAAAGGTGGCGACTACCGCGCCCGCGAAGCCAACGTACACCGCTTGGCGGAAGTGAGCGGCAGCATCATTGACCAATGCGTGGCGCAGGGTGTGCCTTTTGCCCGCGAATACGGAGGTTTGCTGAGCAACCGCTCCTTTGGCGGAACGCAGGTACAGCGCACTTTTTACGCTGCGGGGCAAACTGGTCAGCAGTTGCTGTTGGGCGCGTACAGTGCGTTGCAGCGTCAGGTGGGCATGGG
>CAZSEG010000109.1:0-11038 GCA_964605875.1 uncultured Chitinophagaceae bacterium | reverse complement strand
TCGCAGGAAACAACGCAGGCAAACACTGAGTTGATTATTGAAAACAAGCAAATGAGTTTAGGCAACCAACAATCTTTTACTGTGGTTATTGCTGCGGCAAAACTCAAAGACATTGAAACATTGTGGGGCAAGTATGTTTCGCGCAACACCAAATCGAAAATCGTAAACAACAAAGGCGAGTGGACGATTACAGGTGCGGTAGAAAAAAATATCGCTCCTGCGCCATTCAACATTTATGCTTCAATTCTGGCAACGGTGCAGGACGTGCGGGTGTCAGCCTTTTTTGCCGAAGGCGATTCCACTCAATTAACCTTTGCCTCAAAAGATTCATCTGCTCCCGAAAAAATTCTTGCTATCGAAAAGTATTTGATTGATTTCAGAAACATTGCAAAACGCGATGTGATTGAAGCGGAATTAGAGATAGAAAAGAAAGGGCTTAAAGCACAGGAATCCGATTTGAAATCAATGGAAAAAGATTTCGATAAAAGCAAAAAGAACATAAGCGAGGCAACAAGAAAAATCGAAAAAAACGAAGCTGAAATAAGGAGAACGGATGTGGAAATAGAATCTAAAAATGCTCAGATAGCACATCAAAAAAATGCCATTGCCACCATGACCACTTTGGGCGATGCAAAAAAAACTGCCGAAAAAGATTTGTCGAAGTTTGAAAGCGAAAAGAAAAAACTCTATGGCGATAAAGAAAAAATGGCAAAAGAGATTGACAAATGCCGCGCAGAAATCCGCAACGAAGAAAATGAGATTGACAAACTGAATAAAACTAAGGCTGCGAAGCAAGCAGAAGTAAACAAGCAGGCAGAGAAAGTGAAATCCGTTGAAGACAGATTGAACGCAGTTCCAAATCCGAATATCAAATTGTAATTGATGAAGGGAATTATTTTGGCAGGAGGCAGCGGCACAAGGCTATATCCCATAACCTACGCCATCAGCAAACAAATCATGCCCATCTACGACAAGCCGATGATATACTATCCGCTTAGCGTGTTGATGAAGGCAGGTATCAATGAAATTTTAATTATTTCAACACCGCAGGATTTACCAAATTTTGAAAGGTTGTTAGGCGATGGAAAACAATTCGGCTGTCGTTTTGAATATCGTGTGCAGGATGTACCGAATGGTTTGGCACAGGCATTTGTAATCGGTGATACATTTATCGGCAATGACTCTGCCGCATTGATTCTTGGGGACAATATTTTTTACGGTTCAGGCTTAGATGCTTTGCTGAAATCAAAAGCGGTAAATACTTCGGGAGGTGTGGTTTTTGCTTATCACGTAAGTGACCCTGAACGTTATGGCGTAGTTGAGTTTGATAAAGAAGGGAAAGCAATTTCGATAGAAGAAAAACCGAAAGAACCGAAAAGTAATTATGCAGTTCCGGGTTTGTATTTTTATGACAATGATGTAATAAGCATTGCCAAAAACCTGAAACCAAGCCCGCGTGGCGAATACGAAATTACCGATGTAAACAAAATCTATTTAGAGCAAAACAGATTGAGCGTTGGCATTTTGGACAGAGGCACTGCATGGTTGGATACAGGAACTTTTGATTCGCTGATGCAGGCATCGCAATTTGTGCAGGTAATTGAGCAAAGGCAAGGCTTAAAAGTAGGTTGTATTGAAGAAGAGGCTTGGCGGCAAGGTTTTATTTCAACTCAACAATTGAAAGACCTGGCGACACCGCTTTTAAAAAGCGGCTACGGAAAATATTTGATGGAAATAACTGAGTAAAAATGACTAAAATTCTTGTAACCGGTGGAGCCGGATTTGTGGGCAGTTGTTTGGTGGACAAGCTGATTGAAAACCCTGATAACTTCGTGGTGATTGTTGACAATCTTTCAACCGGAAACCGTCAGCGTTTGCCGCAATCAACAACTAACAATTGGAAATTCATTAAATGTAATTGCAACGAATACCGCGACATCAGCGCGGTGATGATGGCGTATAAATTCGATTATGTTTTTCATTATGCCGCGGTGGTTGGCGTAAAGCGCACACTCGAAAATCCGGTGAATGTATTAAGTGATATTTCGGGCTTGAAATACATTCTGGATTTGTGCAAAAACACAGGCGTGCGCAGAGTGTTTTTCTCTTCTTCATCTGAAGTATATGGCGAGCCGTTTGAACATCCTCAAAATGAAATGACAACACCGCTAAACTCGCGCCTGCCTTATGCCGTAGTTAAAAATGTCGGTGAAGCATTTCTGCGAAGTTACTATCAGGAATTTGGTTTGGATTATACCATTTTCCGCTTCTTCAATACCTATGGACCTAAACAAAGCACCGACTTTGTGATGAGCCGTTTTATCAATGCCGCAATGAATCATCAGCAGATTACCATTTATGGCGATGGAATGCAAACGCGCACTTTTTGCTACAAAGATGATAACATAGAAGCCTGTGTAAATGCGATGTATCACAACAAGCATGTAAATGATACTGTAAACATCGGCAGCGACATTGAATTGCCTGTAATTGAATTGGCAAAAACAATTTTGCGCATCACAAACTCAAAATCAGAGTTGGTTTATTTACCGCCATTAGCGGAAGGCGATATGAGCAGACGCAAGCCGGATATTTCAAAAATGAAGGCATTACTCGGCAGACCAATGACCGAACTGGAGGAAGGAATTAAAAGAACTATTGACAGCGGACTTTACAACTTCTAAATGTTACAACCGCAATTCGCGCACATTCGCAACATCGTATTCGATATAGGCAATGTGTTGGTGGACATAGATTACAACGTTACTATTGCCGAATTTCAAAAGCTGGCAAAAGTTGATTTCGCAGAAATTGTTTCGTACCCAAAGCAAGAGAAAATATTCGACCGGTTTGAAAAGGGTGAAATAAGTGTAAGTGATTTTTTTACAGGATTAAAGAAGTATCTGAAAGATGATGTTTCTGATGTGCAAATCACTGATGCTTGGAATTCCATCCTCATTAATTATCCAAAAGCAAAGTTTGATTTATTGGAAAAGTTGAAACTGAATTACAATGTTTTTGCCCTAAGCAACATCAATCAGATTCATGCCGATTCTTTGGATGTTGTTGCGCAAAATCAATTAGGTAAAAACAGTTTTCGGGATTTTTTTCATCACGCATACTACTCGCACGAAATGGGCTATCGCAAACCCGAAGCAGAGATTTATGAAATTGTGCTGAATGAACAGAAACTGGTTCCAACCGAAACTTTGTTTATTGACGATAAAGCTGAAAACACCGCAGCAGCCGAAACTTTAGGCATTCAAACCCACCATTTAACTGCCCCTGAAAAACTATTTGAATTGTTTGTTTAATGTGAACTCGGGAACAACAATTTTGAAACCACATAGAAACATAGTGTTGCGAGTTATGAGTTGCAAGTTGCGAGGAACTTGTTTGCGAAAGTAAACACTCTGTGTACTCCTCTACTCTGTGTGCAATCAAAAAAATAAAGCCTGTATGCCGCAGGCAAGATTTACATAGCCAAAATATGTTTTGGACATAGCTCGCCCTTTTTATTGTAATCAACAATATTTCCATTCCGCTTTTGGCGGAACAAGTCGTGGTTTCAATTTTATAGCTGTAATACATCTTTATTTAAGCAGTTCAATCGGTATCGGCAAATAGTATATTTTCGCAGCCTTCAATTACAAAATCATGCTTAGAACTCATACCTGCGGGGAACTTCGTCTATCGCACCATTCACAAACCGTAACGCTTGGCGGCTGGGTGCAGCGCGTGCGCAAATTAGGTGCGCTTACCTTTGTTGATTTGCGCGACCGCTACGGCATTACGCAATTAGCTTTCAACACAGAAAACAATGCTGCATTAGCTGAAAAATCAAACAAGCTTGGTCGTGAGTTTGTGATTCAGGTGCATGGCACGGTTGCCGAGCGCACGAGCAAAAACACAAATATCCCGACAGGAGAAATAGAAATATTGGTAGATGATTTCACCATCTTAAACGAAGCAGAATTGCCACCGTTTATGATTGAAAACGACACCGATGGCAGCGAAGAATTGCGCTTGAAATATCGCTACTTAGACATTCGCAGACCAAAGCTGAAAGACATTCTGATAACGCGCGCTAAGATTGTAAAATCAGTGCGAGAATATTTGGACGCTCAAGAGTTTTGCGAAATTGAAACACCCACTTTCATTAAATCAACACCCGAAGGCGCGCGCGATTTTCTGGTTCCTTCCCGTTTGGTGCAAGGCAGTTTTTACGCGCTTCCGCAATCACCGCAAATCCTGAAACAGTTGTTGATGGTGGCGGGTATGGACAGATATTATCAGGTTGTAAAATGTTTTCGCGATGAAGATTTTCGTGGCGACCGCCAGCCGGAGTTTACACAGATAGACTGCGAAATGAGTTTTGTTTCGCAAGATGATATTCTGAACACGTTTGAAGGAATGGTGCAGTATGTTTTCAAACAAATATTGAACTATGAAGTTGGAACCGTGCAACGCCTTACTTACAACAATGCCATGAAATTTTACGGCAGCGACAAACCTGATTTGCGTTTTGATTGTAGGATTGTTGAATTGAACGAAACACTTCCTGCAAGTGAGTTTGGCGTATTCAACAACACCGTTGCCAATGGCGGTTTGATTGCAGGCATCAATGCAAAAGGTTGTGCCGCATATTCGCGCAAGCAATTGGATGAGCTTACCGAATTTGTAAAAGCAAGCCACCGTGGTTTGGGCGGTTTAATCAATATACGTTTCAATGAAGATGGAACGGTGAAATCTTCTATTGATAAGTTTTTTAATGAAGAACAATTGCGTGCAATCGGCACACAGTTCAATGCTGAAAAGGGCGATTTGATTTTAATTGCTGCCGATAAAACTTCTAAAGTGCGCAAGAGCTTAGGCGATTTGCGTTTGCATCTTGCCAAAGAAAATAAGTGGATTGATGAAGGCAAATGGAGCATTCTGTGGATTGTAGATTTCCCATTGTTTGAATTAGATGAAGAATCGGGCGAAATTATTTTTGTGCATCATCCTTTTTGTGCGCCAGACGATGAAGACCTGCAATATTTTGATACAGAACCTCTGCGAGTTCGCGCACAGCAATATGACATGGTGATGAACGGCAACGAAATTTGTAGCGGTTCAATTCGTATCACCAACCGCGATTTACAAAAGCGTGTATTCCAAAAATTAGGTATGAGCGAAGCCGAGCAACAAAGCCGCTTCGGCTTTATGCTGGATGCCTATAAATATGGCGCACCACCGCATGGCGGCTGCGCTTTCGGTTTAGACCGTATTGTAATGCTGATGACAGGTGGCGAAACTATTCGCGATGCAATTGCCTTTCCTAAAACATCGGGCGGCAGAGACTTGATGATGGATGCACCGACAACTGTGGATGAAAAGCAGTTGAAGGAGTTGGGGATTTCGGTAATCAAACCGACTGCTTAAATTCATTGCAATGCAACATGAGAGTCGCAAAGACATCTCACAAACCTATCGCAGTTAAAAGAAAACTAAAATCAGTAATGGAAACAGACGGAAATCAAAAAGAAAAATCTCCTGTTGGTTTCCTGCTATCAACTCTTATACTAGTTGTATTCCTAATGCTTCTTAATATTTTCCTTCCTCCGTACTTGAAAAAGGAGCGGGCAGAAACTCACAAGGAAATAGATTCTTTTGGAGTAGCAACCTTCGCAAAATTTTCAAGTTGGGATAAAAAGGATGGAACAACTTTAATTTATCGTGTGGACGGTAAGGAGATGCGGGGAAAGCCAATCAACTTCAAGCCATCGGAATATCAGCTTAATTGCCAAAGAAGTGGTCTGCTTTGTGCGGAAGATTTGTATTTCCCGATAGAGTATTCAAAAAAGCGGATTAAGACTTGTAGGGTTTTAAGCAGTGATGTTTGTTATGAAACGAGTGCTACAATTGTTAATGTAAAAAGGCATTACAATGATTACTATAAGGTTGCTTATTATTATGAGGTTGATGGAAAGGAATATAACTCAGTTATGACTGTACCATTCTTAACTCTCTCAGATAGTTTGTATCACTACTCAACACCTGAGAAATTCATTGGAAGCGAGTGCAGGGTATCGTACTTTAAAAAACAACCAAGTAAAAGCATCATTTTCTTTTGGCAGCAAGTTGCGAAGTTTGATAACTCGAAGTATATTCTAAGAGAAGGAAAAGATATCATTAAAATTGACTAGCCCTTCGCTCTAATATTTCCAATAAAAACAAAAAAGGCTGCTCCGAAACCGAAGCAGCCTTTTACTATTTAATATTGTAATGATTAGAATTGCAATCCGCCTTCTCTTGCACCTTCTGCCAATGCTTTCACACGACCGTGATACAAGAAACCGTTTCTGTCGAACACAACAGATGCCAAGCCTTTGTCAACCGCTTTTTTAGCTAATGCCTGACCAACTGCTTTGCTTTGATCTATCTTAGTTCCTGTGCGGGCAAAGTCTTTATCTCTGCTGGATGCTGCGGCTACCGTTACTCTGTCAATATCATTGATGAGTTGTGCGTATATTTCTTTATTGCTTCTGAAAACAGACAAGCGTGGTCTTTCGGCTGTACCACTGATTTTACCACGAATGCCGCGGGCAATCTTTTCTCTGCGTGCTTCTTTATTGAATGACATAAAATTTAATTACTTATTGATAATTTATTTTCTACCTATTATTTTTTAGATGCGCTCTTACCTGCTTTTCTGCGCAATGCTTCACCTACAAACTTGATACCTTTTCCTTTGTATGGTTCCGGCTTACGAACCGAACGGATTTTAGCCGTTACCAAACCCAACAATTCATTGTCGTGGCTCTCTAACGTGATAATCGGGTTTTGCCCTTTTTCCTGTTTCGCACTTGCCTTTACTTCATCGGGAAGCAACAAAACCACAGGGTGAGAGAAACCAACCTGCAACGTCAATACCTGTTTGGTAACTTCGGCACGGTAACCCACACCAACCATTTCCATTTGCTTCACAAAACCTGCGCTAACACCTGTAACCATATTGTTCAGCAACGCGCGGTAAGTGCCATGCAATGCTTTATGGCGTTTCTGCTCTGTCGGGCGAGAAACTTCCAAGATTCCGTTTTCCACTTTAATGGTAATATCCGGATCTATCGGGCGAGCTAATTCACCTTTTGGTCCTTTTACTTTCACCACATTATCCTTACCGATTGTGATGGTAACGTTTCCGGGAACAGTAACGGGCGATTTTCCTATACGAGACATAAATGATATTTTTTCTTTTAAAGAATCTAAGTTTCTGATTAGAAGATTTCACACAAAACCTCACCGCCAATACCTTTCTGGCGGGCTTGCTTGTCGGTCATCACACCTTGCGATGTGCTTACGATAGCAATTCCCAAGCCGCTCAATACTTTAGGGATGTCGTTTTTCCCTTTGTACTGGCGCAATCCCGGTGTAGAGTAGCGCGATAAATTTTTGATTACTGGCGTTTTGGTCGCGTTATCGTATTTCAAGGCAATTTTGATTGTACCTTGTCCGCCATTGCCTTCTTCTTCAAATTTGTATTTCAAAACATAACCGTGTTCGTAAAGAATTTCGGTGATGCGTTTTTTCAAATTAGAAGCAGGAATTTCCACAATTCTGTGGTTGGCTGCCTGCGCATTACGAATGCGCGTTAAAAAGTCTGCTATTGGATCGAGTACCATTTGTACAATTGTTTCGGTTGAAAAATTTAATTACCAAGAGGCTTTGGTTACTCCCGGAATTTTGCCTTCGCTTGCAAGGTCGCGGAATTTAATTCTTGAAATGCCGAACTGGCGCACAAAGCCGCGTCCGCGTCCGGTTAATGCGCAACGGTTGCGCAGGCGAACTTTTGAAGTATTTTTAGACATTTTATCTAACAAACCCCACTCCCCTGCCGCTTTTAAAGCCGCGCGTTTTTCTACGTTTCTTTCCACCATTTCCTCGCGTTTGCGTTGGCGGGCTTCTACTGATTTTTTTGCCATATCAGCTATTATTGATTTGATTTTTTGAATGGAATACCAAGCTCGGTCAAAAGTGCCGAAGCCTCTGCATCGGTGTTGGCAGTGGTTACGAACGTGATGTCCATACCATTGATTTTACCAACTTTATCAATTTCCATTTCGGGGAAAATGATTTGTTCTTTAATACCCATCGTGTAATTGCCTCTGCCGTCAAAGCCTTTGGCATTTACTCCTTTGAAGTCGCGAACGCGCGGCAAAGAAACCGCAATCAATCTATCCAAAAACTCGTACATCTGCTCTCTGCGCAACGTTACACGCGCAGCGATAGGCATATTTGAACGGAGTTTGAAATTTGAAATATCTTTTTTGGATTTAGCAGCAACTGCTTTCTGACCTGCAATGGCGGTCATTTCCTGAACGGCAACATCCACCAATTTTTTGTCGGACGTAGCACCATTTACCCCTTGGTTAAGGCATATTTTTTCGAGGCGAGGAACCTGCATCACTGAAGTGTAGTTAAACTGCTTCATCAACGCGGGCACAATTTCCTCCTTATAGCGCTTTCTGAGGCGCGGAACGTAAGTTGTACTCATTATTCAAAGAATTATCGGACGATTCCAACCGTCCTGTTTTTTAAAATGGACGGCAAAAGTAGTATTTACTTTCATAATTGCAATAGCACCGGATAAAATAGTTGCGGAGGATTTAAGATGTAATATTTTTTCGTTTGAAATATGGAATATATTTTGAATGTATCATCACTCCGAATCCTCCCTTACATTAAAATAAAAATGGAAATTAAATTTATTGAAACCTTTTGGAATTAACTTTGTATCAAATCGTTGCTTTTTTGTCCAATTCGTAATGTCTGCTTCTAATTGAGCATTTTTAAAGTGTGGAATCCATTTTTTTCTATCTACATCATGTCCATCTAATTTGAAAGAAACTTCCTCACATTTACCATTCTTATTGAGCAAGAAATAAACGAAATATACACTTGAAATTACCGTATCTCCACTTCCGCCATAAGGACTTTTGCTTAAAAGTTTTTTGAATCCATTGTTGAATGTTTTTCCGTTTCGTAAATTAGGGTATTCAAAACTTTTAGGGTATTTTACATATTGATATTCCTTTTCATAAACAAGTGGTGTCCAGTCATTTCTTTGCTTTAAAGTTTCATACGCTTTTGCTCTGCTGATTACTTCTGCTTTTTCAATTTCAATTTCAATTAACTGATTATCGGTGGTGATTAGATATAATCTGTCATTCTCAATAAAGGCAGGATGTTTATTCATTTTAATTTCCAAATCATCAGTTGAAAACTTGCTTATTTTATAGTACCAGCTAAACCAGTTATTAAGTCTATCTGTTCTAATTGTAGAGGTATCAATTTGTAATTGGCTAAACTTAACTGACTTGTAAGGCAAACCATTTTTATAAATTCTAACTACCTCTCCCTTATAATCAATAGGTGCTGCTATTTCATCATCATATCTACCAATCTCTTTCATTCTGAGGCTATTATTAACACCAAAATCTATCTCAATTAAGAATTTTCCATTCTCTGTTGTGAAGAACTGACTCTGAAAATACTTATCAATTTTATATAGGAGTTTACCATTAGAATAAACAAATGTTTCTCCCGGACTATAAGGTCCATTAGCCCTAAACGGCACGGAACGCACCTGAACTTTTCCATTTTCAGACTTTTGAACAAAAGGATAATTGTTAGCAAAAGTAAGTGCAAAAACTGCTATTTCACTAAGCAGTAACAGGAAAGCAAGTCCGATAATTCTATGTAACATCAATTTTGACTGGTTAATACAAACTGATTTAAAAATAACATTTTCCTTGTTAGAGTAACAAACTACGAAAATGGGAAAAAGTGTACTACATCCGCAAACCGGTAAAGATTTTTGAAGGAGCGGATGATGGGAAGGAAATAAAGACTACACTTAGAATTGTATTGTCTAAACGAAATAATTTAATACACTTACACTTGTAAAACAGTATGCAAGATATTAGTTCTTGGCAAGGAAACATCTTATTTGCAGTACCGATAGGCAAACGCTCTAAAAGTACTGTTTACGACCCAGGTAATGGAGCAGAATATTATTTCAAGCAACCGGAGCAAAAATATCCGTGGGAGTTTTGGACTGAAGTTGTAGCTTACAGAGTGGGAAAGCAACTTGGTTTTGATACACTTGAATACAGCCCGGTTATTAGAAATGAGTTTGCGGGATGTCTTTCACCAAGTATGGTTAGTGAATTTCAAGACCTTATTCACGGGCAGCAATACCTCACACGCATTATGCCCGACTTTGATAAGAAAAAAGGTACAGACCATTCTTTTCAAATTGTGGAGAAGTTATTCACTGAAAATGAAAACATAGCACATTTATTTCCCCAATTTATCAATATGCTTGTGTTTGATGCGATAATTGGTAATCATGACAGGCATCAGCAAAATTGGGGAATCATCAAAACTTTAAACTTTTACAATAAGGCTGAGCAACCTCTTAAACCGCATGGCATTATTGACAAATTAATTAAAACACTTTACAA
The DNA here is from genome assembly GCA_964605875.1 of uncultured Chitinophagaceae bacterium. GTDB lineage: Bacteria > Bacteroidota > Bacteroidia > Chitinophagales > LD1 > UBA7692. The sequence goes on along the minus strand of CAZSEG010000109.1, from coordinate 530 downwards.
ATTGTACATTATCCAAAATAAGAAACATGAAGAAATGTTAGATAACATTAAACATGTAATTAACTTCAAAGAGGAATACTCTTTTTCTCCGTTTTTTGATAATGGCAATAGTCTTGCCTATAATCAAACAGAAAACAGAGTGGAGCAATACCTGAAAGATACGAAGCAATTAGAAAACTATTTGTTTGGAAATAAAGCACACAGTCATATAAAGTGGCATGGTAATGAAGTGAAGTATATTGACTTACTTGAAAATATAAAAGCCTCATACCCGGATTTTATCAAGAAGAGGATTGAACAGGTTGCCAAAAGTTTTAAAGAATCATCTGTCAATCAAATAATAACAGAGGTTGACCGTGATTTCCCTAAAAGTCATTCAAAGTATCAATTAACTTTGGCGCGCAAAGAATTGATGTATAAAATTATTCTGAGAAGAACAGAAGCATTATTGCAAAGATTATCATGATTGTAAATCGAATTTTTTTGAGTTGGAGAAAAGGTAAAGGGGAAAACCGCTACCTTGTAGGAGA
>CAZSEG010000108.1:0-11187 GCA_964605875.1 uncultured Chitinophagaceae bacterium | reverse complement strand
CTCGTCAACTTTCTGTTTGGGCATAACTGTCGCAAACGTACAAAATTTGCAATTTCAATACACGTGTAGTTTGCAATACTTATATGAAACGACCCCGCACGAATCTTTTTCTAAATTTTAACGTACCACAATTCACTTTTCACAATTTCATATTTTTTCAAATACTATATTCGTTTCCCTTTTCATGGAACAATTCTTTGCTTCTCTTTTTATTCTGCTCACCAGTACTGCAAAATTCAGTATGGTTTCGTTTGCCGTAATCGCCTCCGGGCTTGGCATTCAGAGTGCGTTGATGAATGTGGCGGGTGGTATCATCGGTATTATTGTATTCACTTATCTTGGCAGCAAAATAAGTATATGGCTAGTAAAGAAATGGCCCAATAAATATGGCAAGCGTTTTTCAAAACGCAACCGCTTTTTGGTGCGCATAAAAAGAAGTTTTGGTTTGGGCGGCATCGCTTTTTTAACGCCAATAATTTTATCTATTCCGGTTGGGGTAATGTTTTGCCTTTCCATCACCAACAACAGAAGGCGCATTCTTTGGAACATGATTGCCGCTTGTGTGTTTTGGGGTTTGGTGCTGTTTGTTCCGTATTTTGCATTCGGCTTTAATGTAAAATCTGCTTTAGCTTCTATCTTTTAATTATAGCAAAGCCAACAAATCTCCACCCGTTTCAACCTTTTCACATTTCACCGGTTTAAAATTCACATTTTCGCAGCCTTGTGAATTCAGGAATCTATTTTGAATCTTCCGCTTGGTGGTTATTGGTTTGTGTGGCGTTGGGCATCGGGTATACTGCCTTGCTCTACTTTCGCGAAAAGAAAATTACAGATGTTGCAGCAAATAAAAAATGGCTGTTGTGGGGCATGGCTGCGTTTCGTGCGCTGTGTGTAACTGTGATTGCAATTTTGCTGTTAGCACCTTTTCTCAAAATCCGTTTTACCAAAGAACAAAAACCTGTTATTGCCATTCTGCAAGACAACAGCGAATCGGTGAAGCATAGTTTTAAGGGAAATGATTCTACCGATTTTCAAAATAAGTTGAATGCGCTTCAAAATAAATTGAAAGACAGGTTTGAAGTAGCAGCTTATTCTTTTGGCGATAAACTTTCGCCCGAAATAAATTATAGCTTTAATGAAAAGTCAACCAATATTTCACAGGCTATTGAAGAAATAAATGAGCGTTATTTTAATAGAAATCTGACAGGGGTAATTCTTGCAAGTGATGGTATTTACAATCAGGGAGTGAATCCTGTTTATACTGCTGCAAAAACTACAGGGAGTATTTACACGATTGCTTTGGGTGATACCACTTTGCAACGCGATTTGAAATTCGGTAATGTGCTGTTCAATAAAACCACTTACCTGAACGAGCAATTGGCTTTGCGTGTAAGCGTTGACGCCTCCAATCTTCAAGGAAATGTTGCAGAATTGAAAGTGGAAGAATTAGGCGAAAGTACAGATAAAAAACTGCGCTATTCTAAAACTATTTCCATCGCATCACAGCAAACTATTCAAACTTTTGATGTGTTGCTGCCTGCCGAAAAAATCGGAGTTGTTCATTACAAGCTCACGCTTTCTGAATTGCAGGGTGAAGTAACTTACCGCAACAACACACGCGATATTTATGTAGAAGTGCTGGATGGAAGGCAACAAATATTGTTGGTGGCAAATGCTCCGCATCCTGATATTGCTGCTTTGAAAACTGCCATTGAAAGCAGTAAAAATTTTTCGGTAAAAGTGGTGAATGCCGAAGAATTTAATGAGCCGTTAAACGCATACAGTTTGGTAATTGCCCATCAGTTGCCTTCGCAAAAAAACAAGGCAACAAATTTGTTTGAAAAGATAAAGCAACTGAATAAGCCCGTGCTGTATGTTACGGGAAATCAAACACAATACGGTGAATGGTCGAAGCTGCAAAGCGCTGTAAACATTAACGCTTCGGGTGATAGGTATAATGAAGTCGGAGGTTTGTTTAATAAGAGCTTTTCGCTTTTTACAGTTTCGCAAACTACGGTGGATGCCATTTCTAAATTTCCTCCGATAGCCGTTGCATTTGGGAATTTTGCTGCCAATCCTGCCAGCCAGACATTGTTGTTTCAGCGCATCAATAATGTGAGTACAGATTTTCCGCTTATTACATTTTTTGAAGCAGGAGAAACCAAAGCAGGTGTAATTTGTGGCGAAGGAATCTGGCGTTGGCGTTTGTACGATTTCATGCAGAACAAATCGCACAACGCAACGAATGAAATTATCGGCAAGACTGTTCAGTTTCTTTGCGTAAAAGCGGATAAAAGACCGTTCAGAGTGTCGCTGCCGAAAACTATTTTTAATGACAATGAGCCAATCACTTTTGATGCGCAATTGCTGAATGCAAACTTTGAATTAGTGAACACGCCCGATGTAGATATTGTGTTGCGCAACAAAGAAGGCAATGAATATCCATACCAATTTTCGCGCAGCGAAAATGCTTACAACCTCAATGCAGGAAACCTTCCTGTGGGTGATTACACATATTCCGCTAAAACAAAATTGGGTAATGTGGCGCACAATGCAAGCGGTAAATTTGCCATCAGCCCGTTACAATTAGAGGCAATGCGCACACGTGCCGACCATGAAGTTTTATTACAGCTTGCCGCGCAGCACAACGGCAAAATGTTTTATCAAAAAAACATGAAAACACTTGCTGATGAAATACTAAGCTCCAATTCTGCAAAGCCGATTCTATACGACACTTACCTTACCGAATCTGCAATCAATCTCAAATGGATTTTCGCATTGATTTTATTGCTGCTGAGTGCCGAATGGTTTACCCGCAAGTATCTTGGCGCTTATTAGAAAACGTACCCGACATTGAAAAAACAAATCATCCAACAAATTAGCGTTACAGGTATTTCTGCCGAAGGTTTTGGCATCGGAAAGTTAGAAGATGGCAAAGTGATTTTTGTGCCATATACAGCGATTGGTGATGAAGCGATTGTGCAGGTAAAAAAAAGTAAAAAGAGTTATGCCGAAGGCACTTTAATTGAATTGGTAAAACCTTCGGATATAAGAAGAGTGCCCACTTGCAGCCATTTCGGTTTGTGTGGCGGATGCAAAACACAGCACATTCCTTACTCCGAACAGTTGCGCATCAAATCGCGAACTGTGCGCGATGCCTTTGAAAGAATCGGCAAGGTTGCGCTGTCTGAAATCAATGCAATTATCGGCTGCGAAAATGAATTCAATTACCGCAACAAATTGGAGTTTGGCTGCACCAATCGCAAGTGGCTGACCAATGAAGAATTAGAAACTGCCGGAGATTCCGAACGCAGAGGAATCGGCTTTCATGTACCCGGAAGTTTTTCGGGAATATTAGATATTGAGCATTGCTATCTGTTAGATTCTTCCAATAAAATAAGGCTTGCCATTCGCGATTTTGCGCTGCAACACAATTATTCTTTTTACAACATAAAAGATAAAGTCGGCTTGCTGCGCAATGTGCTGGTGCGCACCACAAGCACGAATGAAATGTTGGTGTTGCTGAGTTTCATTGAAGATGATAAGAAGCGCGTAAGTGCGTTGATGAATTTTATCGAAACAATGTTTCCTGAAATTACTTCGCTGCAATATGTAATCAACCCAAAGTTGAATGACACGATTTATGATTTGCAGCCTGTGGTTGTAAAGGGCAATCCGTTTATCACCGAGCAACTCGGTAATTATAAATTTCAGCTTGGACCAAAATCATTTTTTCAAACCAATTCTCATCAGGCGAAATTGTTGTATGATGTTACAAAAAGCTTTGCAGGATTAACGGGCAATGAAAATGTGTATGACCTTTACACAGGCGTAGGCAGCATTGCAATTTATGTGAGTGATGCCTGCAAGCAAGTCGTAGGCATTGAACAAATTGATGCAGCCATTGCCGATGCAAAAGAAAATGCCAAGCTGAATAATGTAAGCAACACGCATTTTTACACAGGTGATGTGCGCATGATTCTGAATGAACAGTTATTACTAAAGCACGGCAAGCCCGATGTGATTATCACCGACCCGCCCCGCGCAGGTATGCACGAAGATGTGGTGAAAACATTGCTCGAAGCCGAAGTAAAACGATTGGTGTATGTAAGCTGCAATGCTGCAACACAAGCGCGGGATGCGGCATTGTTAGATGCAAAATACCGCATCACGAAAATGCAGCCCGTAGATATGTTTCCCCAAACCATGCACATAGAAAATGTGGCGTTGATGGAGTTGAGATAGAGCAGAACTAAGTTTTATAATACTTCCTCAACTCTTCCAGCATTTCATTTTTTACTCTCTGATGCAGGGTTGGAATGTCATTCTCCGTCATTCCTGTTGTTTCAATCGGATCGCCAAAAACTACGGTAACAGTGCCTGGTAAAAGAAAGGGCACATCATTTTTATTCAACTCTTTTGTGCCAATCAACACCTGCCACGAAACAGGAACCTGCGCAGCAATTGCGGCTCTGAAAGCCCCGTCCTTAAACTCTTTCAGCAATTCGGGTGTGCGGTTGCGCGTACCTTCGGGATAAATGAAAATGCTGTTGCCGATTCTTAATTCATTTACAAGAATTTGAAAGCTTCTGTCGCGGCTTTCTTTATCTTTTCTGTCAACCATTATACCAAGCATATTCACCATAAAGCCAAACACGGGAAATTTTTTCAACTCGCTTTTTGCTAAAAATTTTGCGGGCTGCGGTGTTGCCGATGCGTTGCTGATGGTATCAATCCATGAAAGATGATTGGATACAAATACATAAGTTTTTTCCTTCTTGATTTTTTCCTTTCCAATTACTTTTAACCTGATGCCTGTAAGTATCAATATCAATGGAGATGCAAAGCAAAAATTCCACCACACTAAGGTCATGGCTAATCGTTTGCCAAAAATCGCAAGCAGTATTGCATAGATCGGAGTCAGGATGGTAACCACTGTCATAAAAACAACAAAGCCCCATACTGCCCAAAAGAAAGCGAAGATGCGTGTAAGTATCACCGGTGAATTGTGTAATCAAACTTAAACTAATTATTGCATCATGCAGAATTGATTATGAAACAGAAATGCCTTTATATTGTTCCGCACATTATCCATGAATACAAACGCTTCGGTTTTTATTATTGTGCCTTCATTTAATGAAGGAAAACAAATTGCACATACGCTTGCGCCTTTGCTGCGCGAAGGTTACAATGTTGTATTGGTGGATGATTGCTCAACGGATGAAACCGAATTTGCAGTAAAAGATTTGCCAGTTCATTACATTAAACATCCGATGAACTTGGGGCAGGGAGCAGCTTTGCAAACAGGAATGCAATATGCCGTAAAAGCCGGTGCGAAATTTATTCTTCATTTTGATGCAGATGGACAGCACGACTACCGTGAGATACCGAGTATGTTGCTACCATTATTGAATGGAGAAGCCGATGTTGTTTTGGGAACCCGCTTTCAGCGCAAAGAAGATGTAGCGGCAATTCCGCTTTTGCGCAGAATGATTTTGCGTGTGGCAATTGCGGTGAATGGTTTTATGACAGGTTTATGGTTAAGTGATGCGCACAATGGATTTCGCGCGTTTACGCACGATGCTGCTTCAAGAATAAAAATGACGGAAAACCGCATGGCACATGCCACCGAAATATTATCAGTGATTAAAGCACAAAAATTGCGCGTAAAGGAAGTGCCTGTGCATATTGAATACAGCAATTACAGCAAGGCAAAAGGGCAAAGCAGCCTGAACTCCATCAACATTTTCATTGATTTAATTTTGAATAAACTTTTCTGAATTGCATTTTGAAAAAGCACATTCTCTCTTTCTTAATTTTGATTTTGTGTAAAGGAATGTTTGCACAAAATACATCCGCTCCGTGGTATCATTCCACATCTGTTTATCAAATTTATCCGCGCTCATTTTACGATACAAATGGCGATGGCATTGGCGATATACAAGGCATTATTCAGAAGCTGGATTACATCAAAGATTTAGGTTTTGATGCGATATGGTGTTCGCCATTTTTTGCTTCTCCGCAATTAGATTTTGGTTATGATATTTCCGATTACACAAGCATTTCTCCCGAATATGGCACTATGCAGGATGCGCAGCAACTGATTGAGGAAGTGCATAAGCGCGGTATGAAAATCGTGTTTGATATGGTGATGAACCACACATCCGATAAGCATCCGTGGTTTTTGCGCGATGAGAAAAGGGAAACACAGGGCATTGGCGATTTCTACATCTGGCGCGACCAGCCTAACAACTGGAAAAGTATGACGGGCGGCAGCGGCTGGCAATACTCCGAGATTCGCAAGCAATATTACTGGGCAAGTTTTCTTTCATTTCAACCCGATTTGAATTACAGAAACCCTGCGGTAAAAAGCGCCATGTTCAATATTGTAAAGTTCTGGTTGGGCAATGGCGTGGATGGCTTTCGCTTAGATATTTTTAATGTAACTTTCAAAGATGAACAGTTTAGGGATAACCCTCGCGCTTCCAATCTTGTGCCTACCGAAACTAATCCTTCGGGCTTTTATCAAAAGGCAGAATACACTATCAATCGCCCCGAAAGTTTTGAGTTTGCAAAGGAGTTGCGCAGTGTTTGCAATGAGTATGGCGATAAGGTTTTGCTGGGAGAAGTTTCGGGCAACAGAAAAACCATTCGCAAATTTATGGGCGATGAAAAGAATGACGGGCTTGGTTTGGTATTCAATTTTGAGATGTTACCTTTTAAGTTTAAGGCAAAATATTTTCATGAATTAGTAGCGAATATTGAAGCCGATTTCCCCAATCCTTTTATGCCCGTGTATGTGTTCAGCAACCACGACCGCAGGCGCAGCATGAAGCGACTGAAAGATGATGTGCGCAAAGCAAAGTTGCTGCATCTTTTTCAGCTTACGGTGCGTGGTGTGCCTTGCATGTATTACGGTGAAGAAATCGGCATGAGCGATGTGCGCATGAGCTACAAAAAAGCATTAGACCCTATTCCGCATAAATTTAAAAATGTGCCGCGCTTCCTTTTCGATTGGAGCGGAGAAACCATCAACCGCGATGAATTGCGCACACCGATGCAATGGGATTCATCGGCAAATGCAGGCTTTTCTGCTGCTGCAAAAACATGGTTGCCATTGGCAAAAGATTATGAGACGGTAAATGTTGCAAAGCAAATAACGGATGAAAATTCTTTGCTGAATACGATTAAGAAGCTGCTTCAATTGCGCAAAGATTATCCTGTGCTGCAAAACGGCTCGTTGCAGTTGATTGACAGCGACAAGCTGCCGAAAGGTGTGTTGGGATTTAAGCGAAATTCTGAAGCGGGAGAGGTTACTGTATTCATCAATTTCACTAACCGGAAAAAGAAAATTGACGGCAGTTATCTTTCTTCAAAAAAAGTATTGCATTTAGAAAACGGCAACACCGAAAGCGGCATTGCGCTTGGTGAATTTGGTGCTATCATTATTTCTAAGCCGTAGAGACGCAATATTTTGCGTCTGAATTGTAATTACGTGAATTATACAGACGCGAAATATTACGTGAATTCAGACGCAAAATATTGCGTCTCTACATTTTTTCTTTCATTCATTTTTTCATTTGCGGTTTTCAAAAAGCTGTTTAATCTTACCTTTTGAAAGCTATGGATTTTGACGAAGAAATATTGCGTATGTTAGGTAACGACCTTGCGGTTTGCCGGGAATATCTGCGGCAGGTGTCGAGTGCTATGCGCAAGGGCGAGGTGAGCAAGTACCCCATTTTTGTTGCGCATAATGAAGATATAGATTTAGGTGTACCCATCATTCACAAAGCCGAGATGGATTTAAACTGGAATTTCAGCGCATCGCATTTAGAGGATTTTGTAAACCGCAATATTGTGTTGGAAGCTAAGGTAGATGAATTCAAAAAAGCCTATCGCGACCCTGCTTTATTTATGTGTATCTTCTTGGTGAGTGAAGATACCGGTCATTTTATTTTCATTCCATTCGAGCGCGACCAAAAGGCTCCTAACAGCCATCCCGAGTTAAATTAACGCGAGTTAGGGAACTATTATCACTCACTTTAAAACCACATAGAAACATAGTTCTTTCCTTATGTTTCATTTAGCAGTCTGCTTGCTATGTCCAAAACTTGTTTTGGCTATGTAAACTTTACTCTTTTTGATTTCACGCAGAGTAGAGGAGAACACAGAGTGTTTGCTTACGCAAATATATGTTTCACACTGAGGCGCAAAGCCGCAGAGAAAATCTCGCGCAACTCGTAACACTATGTTTCTATGTGGTTTTTATGACGTAAGTTGTTGTAAGGTTCCTGAACTCACTGAGGTATCACAATCGTATAATATTGGCTTGCATAACCTGCCCACACGCCAAGCCCTCCGGTGATGTTGCTTTTAACTACAACGGGCGCAGCAAAAGGGCTGCCGCCACCGTCATTTTCAAGCGTGAAATAAAAGTCGTAAGAACGGCTGTCTATGTTTGCCCACTTTACGGTTACGGTGTCGCCTTTTTCAAAATAAGAATAAACTTCGGGCTTAATATCTGCGCCTTTCGAGTAGCCGCGCTCAACGGGCAACGCAATGGTTAAACCGATAAAAAGTTTATCGTCCCAAACGGATTGTGTGCCGGGCAGATAATAAGGTTCGCTGTTGCGTTTTGTCCAGTAGCGAACAAAATTGCCAAAGGAGTTTGGCACGGTAAGGTTGTTGTACACCGCAACATATTTATCATCGGCAGGCGCGTTGGGGCGCGGGCGCACCGTTAAAGAATCAATGCCGATGGATTTTGGAATGGTAGTGTAAGCGGTAAGCACCTTGTCTTTTGCTTCAATGCGCAAATCGTAGCGCGTATTTTCTTTACCCGTAAACGAACAACTGCCGCCAAGCATACAATTGATTAAATCGGGAATAGAATAGATGCAAACATTCGGAATGGGCAAGGCTGAATCCGCGCTATAACCGAAGTTTTGCAGCAGTTGTTTTTTCTGCTCCTCTGTGGCGGGCAAATCATTCAAACAAAACTCTGCAAGCTGAATGGTATCGGTGCCGGTGGTGATGGTAATTTTTGCATCATGCACAAAATATGCGCCAAGATTATTAAGGTTGATATTATTGAAAAAGCCCTGTGAAGTAGTGAGCAAAATAATTGGCGGTTGGTCAATTTCAATCGTGCCTTCCACTGCAATTTTTTCACTGTCTTTCGGAATTTCAATATCTACGTTTTTGGTGCAGGAAGCTGAACCGATTGTAATGATGAAAGTAAAAAATCCAAGAGCAATGTATTTGCCGAAATGACCAATGACGAAAGACCAAAGACCAAAGACCAAAGCACTTCCCGCTGTCATGGTGAGCGAAGTCGAACCACACTGCCTACTGCCTACTGATAACTGCCTACTGTTCATTTTCATCCTTTTTTCTTCTTCTTCAAATCAGTAAAACCAAACTTAAAATTCCATGTAATAGACGGCAGAATCGGGAATAACGAAACCTGCTTGGCACTGAACCTGAAATCAGGGTCTTGCACGTTACCTTCTTTCACTTTTCCCTCCACATCACCGCTCGGGTCAATGTACAGGAAGTAAGGATTCAGCCGGTTGTAGGCATTGTAAACACTCACCGTAATATCCGAATAATAATTGCGCTTGTGCGGAATGATGTAAGTAAATCCCAAATCCAAACGGTGATAAGCCGGAAGCTGATACCAGTTTCGTTTTCCATACACAAAATGCGGATTGCCTTCGTGCATATAAAACGAAACAGGCAAAGTCGTGCGCTGCCCCGAAGCATATACAAAAGTCGCGCTCACTTTCCAATGCTTGCTGATTTCATACATCAGCACAACACTCAGGTCGTGCCTGCGGTCGTATCGCGCAAGAAACATTTCGCCATTATTTATTTCGGGAAATTTGCGCCACGTCCAAGCCAGCGTGTAGCCAATCCAACCCGTAAATTTTCCCAACGCTTTCTTCACAAAAAACTCCGCGCCTGTGCTGTAACCTCTGCCGAAAGTGAAAAGGTCTTCCACATCAACCGTGATTCTTCCAACAGCACTTTCACCGTATTCAATTTGGTTGCGCATATCTTTAAAGTAAACCTCCACCGATGTTTCAAACATATCTTCTTTAAAATTGTGGAAGTAACCGAGTGCATATTGAATGCCGATTTGCGGTTTCACTTTCAGACTGCTCGGAACCCAAAGGTCAATGGGCAAGGTGGTGTTCGATTGCGATACCAAATGCACATATTGATTGTTCACCGATATACCTAATTTGATGCTGTTGTTCGCGCCCAATTTGAAACGTGAACTTAAACGAGGCTCTAATCCCCAGTAGGTTTTTATGTTTTTATTTCTGCCGAAATTAAGCGTATCAACGGCTGCGCCTCTCTCATCAAAAACTGTTTTAGAAAAAGGACCTACAAAATTGAACAGCGAAGCGCGCAAACCAAGATTGATTTTCAGCCAGCGGGTAGCATCAAAATCATCCGAAAAATAGACGGCCGTTTCGTGTGCAAATTTAGGGTCTTTGTTGGTGTTGTTAAACTCCACACCGCCCGCATTGCCACTGGCTCTGTAAGGTGTAAATTCGTGAAAATTGTACTGTGCGCCAAACTGCATAAAATGCCCGATGATAGGCGAGTAATCGAAATCTAACTTGCCGGTAAACTCGCGCACATTGCTGTTTACTTTAAACTTTATGTCCTGAAAATTAGTGTTTGCCGTAAACTCAAAATCGTTGTAGCAGAAAGTAGCATTGCCAAAGAGCTTATCGCTGTAAAGGTGATTCCATCTTGCAGTAACAGTGCGGTTGCCCCATGGAAAGTTAAACCCGAAAGCCCCGCCCGGTGCGGTAAAGTTGAACACATCCCGCCCGAAATATCCGCTCACATACACGCGGTCTTTATCGCTGATGCGCCAGTTTAATTTTGCATTCAAGTCGTAAAAATAATAACCGTTGCCCGCCCAACGACCACCGTCTATCCCTTTCAGAATCGGGCTTGTAATAGCATCAATGTAAGTTCTTCTACCCGAAACAATAAACGAGGCTTTGTCTTTTACGATGGGTCCCTGTAAAGTAAGGCGCGAAGCAATCAAACCGATACCGCCTTCGGCTTCGTATTTTTTCATGTTGCCTTCCTTCATGCCCACATCCACTACCGATGAAATTCTGCCTCCGTATTTTGCGGGCATTCCGCCTTTAATCACCGTAG
>CAZSEG010000107.1:10758-11242 GCA_964605875.1 uncultured Chitinophagaceae bacterium | reverse complement strand
ATCATTGACACCGCAGGTCGTTTGGCTGTGGATGAAGAAATGATGAAAGAAATTTCTGCGGTGAAATCTGCTACGAAGCCCGATGAAATTCTTTTTGTGGTGGACAGCATGACGGGTCAGGATGCCGTGAACACTGCAAAAGCGTTCAATGATAAATTGGATTTTGACGGTGTGGTGCTTACCAAATTAGATGGCGACACAAGAGGCGGTGCTGCCATAACGATTACTTACACTGTCGGCAAGCCAATCAAGTTTGTAAGCACAGGCGAAAAGGTGGACACTTTAGATGTGTTTCACCCCGAGCGTATGGCGCAAAGGATATTGGGCATGGGCGATATCGTTTCGTTTGTAGAGCGCGCGCAGGAACAATATGACGAGAAGAAAGCGAAAGAATTAGAGGCGAAAATCCGCAAGGATAAATTTGATTTCAACGACTTTTTGTATCAGCTCGGGCAAATCAAAAAAATGGGTAACATGAAAGAGT
>CAZSEG010000107.1:8566-10748 GCA_964605875.1 uncultured Chitinophagaceae bacterium | reverse complement strand
CATCATTCAATCTATGACACCTGCCGAGCGCGAAAATCCTGATTTGCTGAACGGCACCAGAAGGCAGCGATTGGCAAAGGGAAGCGGTAATTCTATCCAACAAGTAAATCAGTTTTTGAAACAGTTTGAGGAAATGAAAAAAATGATGAAAACTGTTCAGAAAATGGGTTCTGCGGGAAGAAATTTTCCGGGTGTGAAAAGATGATTTTGGTCATTAGAAATAATTAGAACGCTGATTGCGAAAGAGGTTTATTATCTTTATCTCATGTTTTCAAGAATTGCAGCGATTCTTTTTTCATTTCTCTTGTTCACTTCCTTTGGAACTTATTCATCAAAAGAGGTAAATAAAAAAATGCCTGCCGAAAAGTTAAGTTCAGTTTTTTCTGAATTGCAACTTTCAAAATTCGGCTTGTCGGAAAGTGTGTTCAGATGCGCAGTAAACGGTTGGAAAAAACTCGCCATCGGAGATAAAGTTCAAAGCAACATCATCACTATTTGCGATTTTTCGCAATCAGCCAATGCAAAGCGTTTGTACATTATTGACTTGGAAGAAAAGAAACTGCTTTTCAATTCGCTCGTAGCGCATGGAAGAAACACAGGCGAGGAATTTGCACGAAGTTTCTCTAATGAACCGTCAAGCTATAAAAGCAGTTTAGGATTTTACATTACACAAAGTGTTTATCAGGGCAAGCATGGTTTTTCGCTAAAATTAGAAGGTGTTGAGCGCGGGTTTAATCACAATGCTTCGGAGAGAGCAATTGTGATGCACGGTGCTGATTATGTGAGCGAAAATTTTATTGCAGAAAATGGCAGGCTTGGCAGAAGCCTCGGTTGCCCGAGTGTTCCCGTAGAACTTACACAGCCAATCATTGAAACCATTAAAGACGGCAGTTGCCTGTTTATTTATTACCCCGATAAAAAGTATCTGAATACTTCATCGCTTGTGCGATAATTGCGCAAATGAAATCTCCATTTCCCAATCGCGTTTTTGTTACCGGCATTGGCACTGATGTTGGAAAAACTCTTGTTACTACAATTCTTTGCAAAGCATTAAATGCAGATTATTGGAAGCCTGTTCAGGCAGGAAATCTTGAGCAAACTGATAGTGATTTTGTAAGAAGTTTGGGGATTCAGGTTTATCCCGAATCGTATAGATTAAACACACCTGCTTCGCCACATCATGCCGCAGCTTTAGAAGGAAAAACGATAGACATAGAGGAAATCATTCTGCCTGAAACAAGTAATCGTTTATTGATTGAAGGCGCGGGAGGCGTGATGGTTCCATTGAATGAACAGGAGCTGATTTTGGATTTAATTATTCATCTGGATGTGCCTGTAGTTATTGTTTCTAAGAATTATTTAGGCAGTATCAATCACACAATACTTACCTGCGAAATGCTGAATGCGGCAGGCGTGGAAATTTCGGGAATTGTTTTTAATGGCGCGCCTTCGCCTTCTTCCGAAGAATGGATTTTGAATTTTACCAATTTGAATTTGTTGGGAAACATTCCTTTGGCAGAAAAAGTTTCGCAAGAATTTATTGAAGCGCAGGCGATGAAAATTCGTGAGCAAATCGGCTTGCATTTTTTTCTGTGAACAATGAAACGCACCTAACTTTTTGCTACTTTTGCAAAACGTATGGCTTTAAATATCAAATCGAATACAGCAGTAAATCTTTCGGAGCGCGTTTTGAAAAGAGTAGAAGAACTGAAAACCCGTTTTCCCGAAGGGAGGCAGAAAAGCGCGTTGCTCACCGTGCTTCACGAAGTGCAGGACGAAAACGAACACTGGCTTTCGGTGGAAGCGATGGATAAAGTTGCCGAACTGCTGAACATCAAACCGATTGAAGTGTATGAAGTGGCGAGTTTTTACAGTATGTATAATCAGAAGCCTGTCGGAAAATATATGTTTGAGTTTTGCCGCACAAGTTGCTGTGTGCTGCGCGGTGCGGAAGATATGATAGAATATACCTGCAACAAATTGGGCGTGAAAGAAGGCGAAGTAACACCCGATGGAATGTTCAGCGTGAAAGGCGTTGAGTGTTTGGGTGCTTGCGGCTATGCGCCAATGCTGCAATTGGGCGACTTCTATCATGAATTTTTGAATGAAGAAAAAATTGACCAACTGATAGAAAATTGCCGCGCGGGAAAAATTGAAATGTTGAGCAAAGTGTAGTTTTTTC
>CAZSEG010000107.1:1564-8556 GCA_964605875.1 uncultured Chitinophagaceae bacterium | reverse complement strand
AGTCCGTTTGATAAACAAGCAAACTGGACGGACGAAACCAACGCCACGCTTCAATCGCATTGGAATTATCTGGTTGATTTATACCAAAAAGGCATCATGAAAATTGTGGGCAGAACAGATATAGATATTGAATCTGCTGCCAACACCGGCATTGCAATTTTTGTTGCTGAAAACGAAGCAGCCGCAAAGCAAATCATGGAAAATGATCCTTGTGTGAAAGACGGTGTGATGCAGGCAACACTCAGCCCTTTCAATTTTGCGCTGGGCAGCGAAATTTAGTTTGACCCCGCAAACTCTGCGGAATCAGACCGAGTAACTCACATCAAACTAAACCTGAATCCCGCGAAAGCCATTGCCCCGCGAATAGGTCCCCAAATCAGGCTGGCGTCAAACTGTGGCGTTACATTGTAATTGTCCAAACCGATTATCGGGTTCTTCTGTGTTTGATTCAAAATATTTTCCGCGCCAACATACACTTCAAACCATTTTTTATGGATGTAAGTGATTTGTGCATTCAGCAGAAAATAATTCTTTGAACGCTCCGAAACTCTGAATCTTTCCTCATTGCCTTCGGTGCTTGGCACACGCGCAATGCCATACCACGTCAGGTGTCCGTTAAAACGCCAGCGTTTGTTTTTCAGCGTATATTCCATCGAAGCCAAAGCCTTGTGGCGCGGGCGCAACGGATCCCACTTCAAACCATCTTTGAACGTGGTGCGCACATCATCAAATTTGTAGGCAAGTTTTACATCAAAGCGCGGCAACACTTCATAATTTACTTCTACCTGAACGCTGTTGCTGAAACTTTTCCCGTCTAAATTATAGAAACGCAACTCGCGCACATTTTCCAAATCTGTTACTAAACGATTGGTAAATTGTGTACGAAAATAATCAACGGTGATTGAGCCTTCGCGGTAGTCGAGATAAAATTTATAGCTCAAAGTTGAACCGAAATTCCATGCCGTTTCGGGCTTAATTTTTTCGGGTAAAGAAATGCTGCGGTTGCTTGCCAGCAAACCGAAATGCTCGGCAAAAATTGTTGGAACGTGATAACCTTTTCCTGCGCTTAAACGTAAACTTAAATCATGCAGAATGTTCCATTTAAAATTCAATCTTGGCGCAAAAAATGGTCCGAACAAATTATGATAATCGGCACGAACGCCCGCAATGAAATCGATTTTGTGTTCGTAATTGTATGTAACTTCGGAGAAAACGCCCGGCACTAATTCCGTGCGTTTCAGATTGAAAGAATCCAACTTTTCGCGCACATCATTTGCCTGAGATGAAGCCCCGAATTTCAAAAAACTTTCTTCCAGAAATTCATACTGGTAAATCAGGTTCACATAGCCGAAATGCTCGCGGGCGTTGTATTTCCGCGCACCGATATTGCTGTTTTGCTGATGGTAAATGTATTTGTACTGAACCCCGATGCTGCTTTTTTCATTCAGCAAAAAACCTGTTTTGGCAAACGCATTTGCCCGCGCAGTTTGCAGGTGCATTGTCCATAAGTCATGTCCGGTATGATGCTTGGAATCGTGCATAAGCTGCCCGCTTTTTCTGTCTTCAAAAGTTCCCGAAAAAGCTGAAATGAAATTGAAATTTTTGCCGCTCATGTAAGTAAACCGCTGCATCAGGTTTGCCTGCTTCACTAATGGATTGTCCACAAATTCATCATGGTTAAAATCCATCGGCATTAAATTTATCAAGCCATGCGCCATTGTTGAACCCGTCCATTTCGATGCGAGCGTGCTTGAATCGGGCTTGCTGAGTTTGTACGCGCTCTGCAAATTCAACTCGGTACGCGCATCCTGATTTACATATACATTGGCATAAAACCGCTCGGAGTTTTGCGGCTTTTTGTACTCAATATTTATCTGCCCCGTCATAGATTCATAGCCGTTTACCACGCTGCCCGCGCCTTTATTTATCTGGATGGAATTCATCCAAGGACCCGGCACATAACTCAAGCCAAAAGTTTGCTGTAAGCCGCGAATACCGGGCGTGTTCTCTTCGGTAAACTGCGTGTAAATTCCATCCAAACCCAACATACGAATGTGCCGCGCACCACTCACCGCATCACTGTAATTGGCATCTACGGTCGGGCTGTTTTCAAAACTCTCGCTCAGGTTGCAACACGCATCTTTCAACAAATCTTTTGCCGAAATAATTTCTACCACGCGCGGTGTCGCCTCCAAGCGTGGCGATTGTTTGCGAGTAATATCAATCTCTTTTGATTCATATTGTTTTAACGAATCGGTTTGCGCAAAGGCAGTTTGCAAAAACACTGTTGATGCAAACCACAGGAACATCAACTTTTTCATGCTGAAAGTTTTAGTTCCATCAATAACAGCCTCATTGGTTTCAAGATTTACTTCAACGGATTCTACACCCATTGATTTTTGAAGCAGGCTCTGCACTTTGTATTTGCAGGCTTCACAGGTCATGCCTGTTACTTTATATGTTGTTTTCATTCTATTTAATTTCAGTTTAAAAAATCATTATGCGCAAGGCGCACAATTCAATAACATAAACTGAAAGTCTAAATTCTGAAAACCGAATTCAATAAATATATCTGGTTGGAATAAAGTAAGGGTGGCGCATTGGCATGATGATGAACGATTTCTTTTTCAAAAAAGTTGAAAAAAAATAGTTCAGACTGAAAAAAAATAGTTGAGAGTAATGTTTTCGGGCTTGAAATAAACTCTGCCGAAGCAATGTTCTGCGCTTCGTCCAACTTTACCTGAAATTCTCTTTCAGAACAACAATTTGATTTGATGTTTTTCTTCTTGCAGCAACATTTGGTTTCTTCAACCGAAAATATTTTTACACCGCTCACGCGCTTGCCGCAATAGTGAACTTTCACATTCACGCCTGCCGATGCAAACAGGTAAACGAACAATAAGAAAGATGTTGCGAAAAATTTCACCGCACGAAGCTAATCCGAAATTTCCAAAACACCGTTAATGAAATGCTATAAAAAACGAAAACGAATCCCTTCGTCAAATTTAAGAATATCGCTTTTAGCGTATTTTTTTGCTGACACAAGTGGAACATAGCCACAGCCTGCTTACTTGGAAGGATCGAGTGAGAATATTATTCTATATGATAATCTACAAGCGTGTAGGATTGCTTTCGGTCAAGTTGGGAACCGGTTTCTTTTCTAAAACTTTTTAAAACAATACCTACTCCTTTTGAAAAATAAATTTCATTGCTACTAACATTTAATCCCTTGCGATAAAAATTAGATAAATAAAAAATGTCGGAATACATTTTGGAAGCAACAGCATACTTGTCTGCATGAAGCAATATTTGCAAGGTATCTGTTGACTCAACACTAATCCATTTATCGCCCTGAACAAAAGGAAACTGGATATGAAAATCACCAAATTTCACATAGCTGTTTGAAATGCTTTTGTAGGTAAAATCATTGTTGGTAAGCACACCTATCGCATTATCATTTACATAAATACTATCATAAGTAAGCTGGTAATGTATCAGTTGAGTATCATTAGTAGTGGATTCAACATGTGTAATTTTATGTGTAAGCTGATACTTCTGCCCGTTTGAATGGTTGTGAAAATCATATATCCAATAGCATCCTTTGCTGACTGGAAAATCCGACTTCTTAAAAACAGGACTTTCAGCTTGTTTCTTACAAGAGATTACAAGTGTAATCAGGAGAATGAAAATCAATAAAAGATGAATTTTCAATTTGGATAAATTAGTTCTTTATAAGTACTGCCAAACTCAAAGTCGTTTGGGAATGTGCTGCCAACTACTCCACCTGCCTGATAAAGCAAAGTATTGTCGCAGGTTTTATAGTATGTAAAGCCGCCTGTTGAACAGTTTGAATTGGGCTTGAAACAAATCCTGATTAGAAACCCTTCAACCTCCTTATACTTTAGCTTGTATATCCAGATTTCATAAGAACTATTTTGAACTTCTTCTTTGAGCCATCCTATTTCATTCATAGGATTTTTTGCGCCACAGAATGTTTCGGGTTTTTTGCACGCAGAAATACACATAAGAGAAAGGACAAAGAGTGCTAATACCGGTTTCATGAAAATAAAATTTAGTTTTTAATAAGTTTTGATGTAGTTGTTTTTCCCGAAGCAAGAATGTTTACAAAATAAGTTCCTGCGGCTAAATCATTTACAAGCACTTGGCTGATTTTTGAGTAAACTCTGAATGATTTAACCAATTTATTATTAATGTCTGCAATTGTTATTTGAGCATCCGTAAAATCTTCTGAAAGAAAAAGTACATTGAATGACTCTTCTATGGGATTAGGGAAAATCTTAACCCACAAATTATCCGACAGATTAAAAGATTCAGATGCGAGATTTGAAGCAACCTTTAACCCGTTATTCTCTTTTTTAGCATTGCTTAAATCAACGCATGGAACTATTTCTGCTACAAAGTTTGAGCCGTTTTCAGCTTCAAATCCGGGAAGAAGCACAACTGCTCCTGATGATTGATAGCGGATATTAGTATTTGCGCCAACTGTATTAGATGCTTCGAGGAGGTTTGACGCATAGAAGTCTTCTATGTGAGGGGAGAAATAGTTTGTTGTGATAAATAAATTACCAACAGTTTGATATGAAGCTCCTACGCCTACTGCAAACCAAGCGTTTATCGTACTTATTACTTCGGGCGAGCAATTGCCAAAAAGATCTTGAGCAGCTTGCACAGTGAAAGTTCTTGCATCCGCATAATCTGTATTAGGTGTCATGTACACGGTTTCAGCCCTAAAAACAATAGCTGCTGCATTATTCATGCCAATGCCCGTTACATTGAAATTATTGCTTAAATCATTTGTTCCGCTCCCGCCTTCTGATAAAAGAAAAAACCAATGATTCATTACACCGCTGTTAATGTGTGGGTCATTGTTAAGGTCTCCCCAATGATCACCTAAGTATGTATCCGGCTGTGGGAAACGACTTGAATTGGGGTTAACAAAACTCCGTTCAAATTGAGGATTGGAAATTGTAATATCTTCAAACATCAGCCATGTTTGTTTATTAGTGGTTGCAAAATTTTCTATACAAGCTCCCCATATATCACTTAGTGCTTCATTTATCGCCCCTTGCTCATCATTATTGTAAATAACTTCTGCTGAATTCTCACAAAGACCATGCCCTATCTCATGTGCAACTATATCAATAGACGTTAAAGCATTAAAGGTGCTATTTCCGTCACCATACGTCATTCTGGTTCCATCCCAAAATGCATTTTCAAAATTGTTTCCATAATGAACAAAACTTTGTAAAACTCCACCATTGTTATCAATACTGTTTCGTCCATGCACATCAAAAAAATAATCATAAGTCATCATTGCTCCCCAATGCGCGTCTAATGCTGCATTATCTCTTGCTCCGTTATCAAATTCTGCGGCTGTCCAATCATTGTCATTATCAATGAAATCTATTGCCCATGCATGATTTGTTTGTGTTTGTAAATTAAAAGTTTCTATTCCGCTGCCACGACCCGAATCATAATCTCTAAGGCGAAACTGACCACCATTTGCCTCTGTTGAAATTACACGTTGTCCGCTATAGCGCGTATCGCCCGTGCCATTAACATTGTGTATCCGTTGCTGTTGTCCTACTACATTTCCTGTCGTAGCATCAACGTAAACATAATTCCTTGATAATGGCTTTGTGGCATAAATATCAAATTTATAGGCAAGGGTTATAGAGCTATCTTTCCTTGCATTTGGCGAATAGATTACGAATTGTCCATGAGGTGCAGGAAAAAGTAATTCAGTACTCTTATTTTTCTGCAATCGTTTTAATGCTTCGGGGTTATCCCAAATATACTTTTCAGCACCCGCATTTTGTAGTGCAACATCAAATGCTTGTTTCTCTGTAAGATTTTTTTGAAACGATTTGCCTGACACGGTAGGCAAATACTCACCATTGATGTAGCGAAGTTGGTCTCCCTTAAAATGAAGTTTTATGGAAGCACTTTCGATAAGATAGCCCTGATAAAATTGTTGGTAAGTGAAATGTTGCTCACCAGTTTTGTCTGTAATTATTTTTTGCTCCTGCAATTTGAAGGTGAAATCTTTTGAGATTCCAAACAGTGTAGTAAGGTCTTGCGAAATAGTTTCCCTTTTTACTTTCAAAGGAAATCCATCAGCATTGAAATTGACTGTTTTGAATTGTGTCCAAGCAAAAGAGGGTACCAATAGGATAAGAAAAAATACTTTTTTCATGTCAATTGATTTTTACTTACAAATATAAAATCATTTTTTCTTACAAAAGCAAAACGTTTTATGAAATAATATAGTTGCCTCGTTTCTTGAAATCCTCTGCTTTATGCGTTACCTGTTCCGTAAGGTTTCTGCTAACTATCGGGTTGTCCTTTAAAAAATAAATTATATACATACAAATGTTTGGTTTGAATTTATACTTTCATGCCGTTAAATATCTTTCACTTTTAAAATAGTTCGATTATGGGCGTTCCGTTTATTTTTCTTGCAGTAGTTATAGTAGTTTTCTTTCTGCTGTTTCTGTGGTTTTTTCCGATTGGTTTGTGGATTACCGCAAAGCTTTCTGATGTACACATTCCGCTTTTAGATTTGGTAGTAATGCGTTTCAGGCGCGTAAATCCGGGCAGCATCGTGGATGCGATGGTAGTTGCCACTAAAGCCGGTATTCCATTGGAACACAGGCTTTTGGAAGCGCACTATATGGCGGGCGGAAATATTATTAAGGTTGTTCGCGCATTGGTAAGTGCCGACAAAGCGAACATTGATTTGGATTTCAAAGCGGCTACGGCAATTGACCTTGCAGGGCGCGATGTGTTTGAGGCGGTGCAGCTTTCGGTAAACCCGAAAGTGATTGAATCGCCACCCGTAACTGCGGTGTCGAAAGACGGTATTCAACTGATTACAAGGGCGCGTGTAACGGTTCGCGCAAACATCAAGCAATTGGTGGGTGGCGCAGGCGAAGAAACTGGTCGCCGAAACCGAATAAACGCGATGCGTG
>CAZSEG010000107.1:0-1554 GCA_964605875.1 uncultured Chitinophagaceae bacterium | reverse complement strand
GGCGCGTATCGGGGAAGGTATTGTGTCTTCAATCGGCTCATCGGTTTCTCACAAGTTGGTGATGGAAAATCCCGATTCGATTTCAAAAGTTGTGTTGGCAAAAGGCTTGGATTCGGGCACTGCATTTGAAATTCTTTCCATTGATATTGCCGATATTGATATTGGTAAAAACATTGGCGCAGGCTTGCAGATTGACCAGGCAAATGCCGACAAAAATATTGCGCAGGCAAAAGCCGAAGAACGCAGGTCAATGGCGATTGCGTTGGAGCAGGAAATGAAAGCAAAAGCGCAGGAGGCAAAAGTAAAAGTGATTGAAAACGAAGCGCAAATTCCGCAGGCGATTGCAGAGGCTTTCCGCAGCGGTAATTTGGGAATTATGGATTATTACAAAATGCAAAACATCCAAGCGGATACCACCATGCGCGAAGGCATCGGTAAAAATCCGGCAGGAGATAAAAAGTAATAAACACATTTTTGCAAACCGCATATATTCGCACCCTTAATACAAAACAAAATGAGCAGAGAAGTAGTAATAGTATCAGTAGCGCGTACACCAATCGGAAGCATGAGCGGTGTTTTGGCAAGTGTTCCGGCAACAGAGTTGGGCGCGCAATCCATCCGCAAAGCAGTTGAACGCGCAGGTATCACAGGCAATGATGTGGAAGAAGTAATCATGGGCAATGTAATTCAGGCGAACACAGGACAAGCACCCGCTCGTCAGGCGGCAATCGCTGCGGGCGTTCATGTTGGCGCAACCTGCACAACCGTGAATAAAGTTTGCGCTTCGGGCATGAAGGCGGTAATTTTTGGCGCACAGTCAATTTTGTTGGGCGACAAAGATGTGGTAGTTGCAGGCGGCATGGAAAGCATGACCAACGCACCATATATGTTGAGCAATGCGCGAAACGGCTATCGCTATGGTAATGGCGAATTGTTAGACGCAATTGTGCGCGATGCGCTGCAAGACCCGTACAGCAAAGATATGATGGGTAGCAGTGGCGACCGTTGTGCAAAAAAGTTCAACATCAGTCGTGAAGAACAAGATGCTTTTGCATTGGAATCATACCGCAGAACAACAGAAGCAAACAAGAACGGCTGGTTTGCCGATGAACTGTTTGATGTGGAAATAAAAGGCAGAGGTGAAAGCACCTTTGTAAAAGAAGATGAAGAATACAAAAAGTTGCGTGCCGATAAAGTGCCAACATTAAAACCCGCCTTTGGAAAAGACGGAACGGTAACTGCCGTAAATGCTTCAAAAATAAATGACGGTGGCGCAGCATTGGTTTTAATGAGCCGTGAAAAAGCCGATGCGCTTGGCTTGAAACCTTTGGCAAGAATTTTGGGTTATGGCGATGCCGAGCAAGCGCCCGATGATTTTACAACAACTCCCGCATTGGCAATTCCGATTGCATTGAAAAAAGCAGGATTGGAATTGAAAGACATAGACTTTGTTGAAATCAACGAGGCATTCAGCAATGTTACCATTGCCAATACAAAGCTGCTTGGTTTAGACCCTGCAAAGGTGAATGCCTTTGGCGGTGCTGTTTCTATGGG
>CAZSEG010000106.1:5908-11345 GCA_964605875.1 uncultured Chitinophagaceae bacterium | reverse complement strand
GGAAAAATTACAGCAGGGAAAGTGATTGGATCTGCAGCTATTGCACAATTATCGGTTGCAGTCGGGTTGGCAAAAGTTACCACCGCATTGCAACCGCCCGCATCGTTGCTCACTGTAATATCAGCACCACAAGTGATAACAGGAGGCGTAACATCTTCAAACAGAACCGTAACCGTATCAACGCCCGTGCAACCGTTAGCATCGGTGATGGTTACGGAATAAGTTCCGTCAGCTACAACATCAATAGTTTGCGTTGTTTCGGAAGTGTTCCATTCGTAGCTGCTGAACGCGCCCGCATCAAGCGTAACTGTTGCGCCCGGGCAAGCAACCACATCCGCGCCCAAATTAACCGCCACAGGCTGACAGGTTGCCAAAACCTGCACATCATCTACGGCTACACCCGCAAAATTGATAGTATTATCAGAATTCAAATTCACTTTGAAGCGAATCACCTTGCCCGCAAACGCGCTTATATCTGCATGGTGAACGCCCCAACCTGCCGATTGCGGCACCATGACTGCCGGATTTCCGGGTGCTGCCGTTTGCGTAGCACCATACCAACGGAAAACTTCTTGAGTTAAACCTCCGCCACCAACTTCTTCAACAAAAACATTAAAGCCATCAAAACTTGCAGATTCCATTTGGTACTTCATTGCCCAGTTCAATTGGATTGCGCCTGTCAAAGTTGTCAAATCAATATTTGGCGACTGCAAAGTTTGATTGCTGCTGACATTGTATGTGCCTGTCAAATTCGTTTTCCACGCTTTTGTGCCGCTGTTGGCGGTTGTGAAGGCTGCAACAGGATTGGCGGTTGCAGTTGCGGCAGTTGCAGGAGTTCCCCAAGCCCATTCATCGGCAGCACCCGAATGGGTGTAACCTCCGTCTGCTGCTTCAAAATCCTCGCTGTAAAAAGTGTATGTTCCTGCGGGGTTCACTTCCGTATCTTCCAATATATCCAACGACCAATTGGTCAGCGCTCCTCCGTCTCCGAATCCATCATCGTCATAAACGGTAAGTGTCCATGTGCCCGCTGTATTCATCCCTTTAAAGTAATCTAAAAAAGCTGCGAACTCGGGCTGATAGCCCATGCCTTTCATAGCAGTAAAATAGCCAACCGGAATGGCATTGTTATCATTCAGAAAAAGGTTCATTTGGGTTTGCGCATTTGTTCCTACATCGCTGAGCAGGTGAACCGTATTTCCGTCCGGAGAGGTGAGCGTTACATCCACATCATTCATCCATGTATGATTCAGTTCTATACGCACAGAAATATCTTTGATGCGCTTCGCATCCGCAATGGTGAGCGTGGAAGTGTTTACCGATGCTCCCGAAGTAGCGATAGCAACAGGCACATTCGTTGAAGCGTAGTTCACATAGCCTGTTTCGGCAGCAAATTTAGAAACAGATAAATTGTAGGTAAATGTTGCGCCTCCCGAACCTGTCGGATGATCAACATATACATAATAAGTACCTGTATTTTTTACGGTAAAAAAGAGTGCTTCGGAATTTGGAGATACCGTATTTCCGTCATTAGCAACTAAAATCTGATTGTCTAAATCTCCAAACGCAGCGATACCCAATCTGCCGTTCCATGTTGTGTTATCGCGTTCGGGATCCATATCAAGGCTTAGGTAAACCGTTTCGCCCGCATTCAAACTTATAGAGTAAAAATCTGCATCTGCCGCAGGGTTCACCGAACCGCTTATCCAACCGCTTGAAGGCAAAGCATTGGCAGTAACATTAGAATTATTGGGTTCGGTTTCGGCAACGGGTGTGCCGCTTTGCACCTGCAAGTATAAATCGTAAGGGCGCAACTGAGCATTTCCAGCCGCAACATCAACCCGAATATAATAAGTTCCGGTTGAAGGAATTGCCGCACCCGCAATAGAGGATGCGTTCGCTCCGAATGAACCGTCCGCAAGATCTGTTTCAATAACTGTAACTCCATCGGAAGCAAATAACGTCAAACGGGAAACGTTAGTTGCGCTTGCAGAAAAAGCCGTTTGCGTAGCGGCATAAACCCTGTCGCCTGCATTGGCAGTGAACGAGTAAAAATCCACATCCGCATTCGGGTAAATATACCCGCGCATTTTTGCAGGGTTGCTCGTTATCGGTGTAGCAGTAGCTGTTGTACCGTTCGGCTCGGCTTCATACTTCGGGAAAGTTTGCGCCCGCGCACCTGTGGCAACCAATAAACACAACGCGGCAATTGCGCAGCCTTTCATTACGCTGTTTACACTTTGTTTTGCCGCTTCTCCGATAGTCAGGTATAAGTTTCTCATAATTTCAATAATTATTTGACCTAAAATTTTTCTTCTTATTATTTGGTAATGGATTATTTTTTTGAGTCGCCTTGCGGTTCTCTAACCGGGCTTCCTTTGGCATCATGAGTAATATTCTCATCCACCGTAGTTGCAATTTGAAGTGGCGCACTTGGCTTGGGCTGCATTTCCACTTTTGCCTTTCCGGCAGGCGAAGCATTTTCATATTTTACCGCAGCAACGGGCGCGGTTTTGGCGGGCGCAACAACTGCCGCATTTTTTTGTGGCGTTGCGTTTGTGTTTTTCACAGCATCCGTTTTTGTTGCGCTGTTGCTTTCGGCAGAAACATCCGAAGCGGTATTGCTGCTTTTTTCCTGTTTAACCGCTTTTTCCAAAACAGGCTTCTCCAACGTTTTTGCAGCCGGAGCGGCAGTTAGTTTTGCATCAGCAGACTTTGCCACTTTTTGTTCAGCGGCTTTCGCTTTGAACGATTCTCTGAAACTGACCGTTGGCGTTGCCGCAGGTTGCGCATCGGCATCGCTGCTGCTTTCTTTGAAATCGCTCTTCTTCGATTGCGCGTTTGCTGTTGCGCTTGTGGCAAGCATAGAAAAACCTAAAGCGACTGCCAAGGCAATCGAACTACTCTTTGTTAAAGTATTCATGGCTGATTTTTTTAGTATTGAAAAAGACGGAAGCGTTAATGAACTTTCATTGCAACGCAAGACTGCATGAGCGTTTGTATTGTTTTCGCTGTAACGATTATTACTACAAATTATACTGTGTACATTTCTATCCATAATCAGGCGGATGGTGTTGAAAAAATACAAAATATACTTTTTTAACACCCCGCGAATATATGTGAAAGAATTTCTTTAAAAAAAATATGTTTCAAAAATTATTTGCAAAACGTGTGCAAAACCTACATAAAGCACTGATTAGCAAGATGAAGTTTTACACAAAAAAAAATGCTTTTACTTACAACCTATAAAATTCCGATAGTGTTGATAACCTAAGGCTGATTGTTTTTTCTTTTCACACAGAATACACAGAGTGTTTGCTGACGCAAACTTAGGTTTCGCGCGAAGGCGCAGAGGCGCGGAGAATTTCATCTCAACTCCTAATTCATATCTTATCACTCATCACTCACATCCTAACCCTCAACTCCCACCTCTCAACTATACTCTCACTTCACCGCCACCAGCATTTCGCGTTTGCCGGGCGGACCGGGATGCCGTTCTACTTTAAAGTCTGCTGCCTGCATGGCTCTGCGCACATTGCCTTTGGCGCAATAGGTGCTTAATCTGCCACCGACTTTCAGCATGGCATACATTTTTTGAAACATATTTTCGCTCCACAAATCGCTTTGAATGTCAGGCGCAAAAGCATCGAAAAATATTACATCAAAATCATTTGCAACAGGCTGATAATCCAAAATAGAAATATGATTTTTTCGGAATGAAAAGTTATTGCCAAGCTGATGTGTTTCATTCCACGAAGCGGTGTGCAGTTGCAGAAATTCGGACTTAAATTTTCCTGCTTCCGATAGACTGCTTCGGAAATTCAATTTTTGATTTCCTCCCTCTGAATCTCCCTCCCGAGGGAGATAATTGGATGAATTTCCGAAGCAGTCTATCACATCCGCATAGTTCAGAGATTTCGCCAATTCAATTTCTACGGGATATAGTTCTACACCTTCGTAATAAATTTGTTTGCCGTTTTTTTCTGCATAAATAAAAGCAAGAAAGGCATTTAAGCCGGTGCCGAAACCAAGTTCAAAAACGCGAACGGCATCCGATTTGATTTGCGCCAAACCATGTTGTATAAAAACGTGATTCGACTCTTGAACAGCGCCATTGCGCGAATGATAAATTTCATTGAACTCCGGTGAGAACAAAGTGTGTGAACCATCGGCAGTAAGGAGTTTTTGGATATTACTGTTCATTGTTTTTTTCGGCAATTGAGCAAGTTTATGACATAATCTCTTGTGTTGTATATAACCAAACTGAGATTCATCATCCGTCCCGCATGACAATTCTCACACGTTCATAATAATTTTGCCTTTACATTTGCCTCGTTTTGAAAAATATTCTTGCCTTATTGTTAGCATTCACCATCGGCTCGCAGCATTGTGTGCAGTTGGGTTTGTTTGCATGGTATAACATCAATAAGCAAGCCATTACCGAAAAACTTTGTGTGAACCAATCGAAGCCCGAATTACATTGCGATGGAAAATGTTATCTCGGCAAACAACTCAAAAAAGCCGAAGAAGGAGAAAAGCGCACGGCTTCAAACATCCTGAAAGAGAAACAGGAGTATGTTCAAAAAGAATACTCCTTAAATTTAATTCAACCTTTCGTTGCACATTCAATTTTTGATATTCCCAAATACAATTTTCATATTCCAAGCAGTCCTGTTTTGGAAGAAGTTTCGCCACCCGGTTAGCTTTCTGTTTTCTTATTCAATGCTATTACACACAATGTAGAATATCATAAATGATGCTCTACAGCGATTATTTATTTTTTAAAAACAGAAAACAACATTTATCATGAAATTTAATTTAATAACTATATCAGCTATTGCTGCACTATTTTTTAGCTTGAATGTTTCTTCATGCAAAAAAGAAAATAACACCACCGTAACGCTTGAACTCGAACACAGATGGGCGAATGCCGCGTTCGGCTTGAACCAAAATCTTGTTACGGAAAACGGAGACACGGTAAACCTTTCCAAACTGAAATACCTGCTCAGTAATTTTGCGTTCACAAAATCGGATGGCTCGGAATACAAAGTGCCGGAGAGTTATTTTTTGGTGAATGCTTTAACGCCATCTTCATTCTTCCTGGATTTTAAAAATATTCCCGAAGGCGATTATACTTCCATGAAATTTATTGTTGGCGTGGACAGCGCAAGAAACACTGCGGGCGCACAGGATGGCGCACTTGCCACCACCAATGATTTGTATTGGGACTGGAACATGGGTTACGTGTTTTTCAAAGCCGAAGGAACGAGTCCGCAAAACGCAATGGGATTAACTTATCACATTGGCGGCTATGGCGGTGCAAACGCGGCTCAACGTTTAGTTACCATAGATTTTGCGGGAAGCAAATTGCAGGCAAGAAACAATAAAGAAGCGGAAATACATTCAAGTGTTGATGTAAAAAAGCTATTTACAAATA
>CAZSEG010000106.1:3650-5898 GCA_964605875.1 uncultured Chitinophagaceae bacterium | reverse complement strand
GGCTGCTATGGGTATGGTTCATGCACCAGGCGCGAACGCCTTGAAAATAGCGGATAACTACGCTACGCTTTTTGCATTTGAACACGTTCACAACTAAATAAATCTGCGCGGGTTGCCGTAAATATTTTGCAGCAACCCGCGCTTTAATTATTGCCGAATGAAGTCCATGAAATGGTTCGTAATTTTTGGGATGTTTTTAATTTCAGCTTGTTACAAAGATGCTGAAATTGAGCAGCCCGTAAGTTTCGGCAAGCCTGCAAATTTTCCCGAGCCGCATTACAATTTTCAAAACAACGAACTTACGCAGCAAGGGTTTCTTTTAGGGCGAAAGCTTTTTTACGACCCTGTGCTTTCAAAAGACAGCAGCATCTCCTGTGGCTCGTGTCATCAGCAGTTTGCAGCCTTTGCGCACAGCGGACACAGAACAAGTCATGGTATTCACGGATTGTTTGGCACACGCAACACGCCCGGCATTTTCAACACCGCATGGAGCAAAAATTTCATGTGGGATGGCGGTATTATTCACATCGAAAAAATGCCCGTTGCGCCAATAAATAATCCTGTGGAAATGGATGAAACCATGCTGAATGTTGTAGTGAAACTAAACCGCTCGGAGGAATACAGAAAAAGGTTCAAAGAAGTGTTTGGTAAAAATGAAATTGACGACCAGCAAACGCTAAGAGCAATCGCGCAATTTATGGGAGCAATGGTTTCGGCAAACAGCAAATACGATAAATATATCAGAGGAGAAAATGGCGGTAAATTCAATGAAGATGAAACGGCAGGATTGAAGTTGTTTCAGCAGAAATGTTCTACTTGCCACAGCACCGATTTGTTTACCGATTACAGTTTCAGAAACAACGGGCTTGACCAAAATTTTTCCAACGACAACGGCAGGGCGCACATTACGCAACTGCCGGAAGACGAAGGAAAGTTTCGTGTGCCTTCATTGCGCAACGTGGAAGTTACTGCGCCTTATATGCACGATGGCAGGTTTGGAACTTTGGAAAAAGTTGTTGCACACTATGCAAATAATGTTGTAAAATCTCCAACGCTCGACCCGCTTTTAATTCAACCCGATGATAAATTAGGAATACCGCTAACCGAAAAAGAACAGCAACAAATCATTGCTTTTTTAAAAACTCTGACTGACCATAAATTTTTAAACGATAAAAGATTCAGTGAATGAAAAACATATTTTTTCTCGCCTGCATTTTGAGCCTGAATATTCATGCGGTTGCGTGTGATATTTGCGGTTGCAGCATGAGCAGTTCGGCAGCAATTTTGCCGCAAATCAATAAAAGCATTGTGGGCATCCGTTACAGCCACTCCAATTTTAAATCATCGCATCCGGCAGATGTAGGCAATGAGTTTGCTGGCGTTTCAACAAGCGATAATTTTCACAGCATTGAAGCCATCGGGAGATACAATGCTACCGAGCGTTTTCACATCACCGCGATTGTTCCGTTCAGTTACATCACTCAAAAATCATCGCAGGGAAATGTGCAGAATTACGGCTTGGGAGATATTATGCTGATGGGACAATTTCTTGCCGTGAATCCAAAACTTTGCACCGGCAAAAGAGCGCAACATCAGTTCCGCGCGGGCTTGGGTTTGAAATTTCCAACGGGAAGTTTCAATAAAAAAACAAATGAATCTTTGCTACATTCCAACCTTCAAAACGGCACGGGCAGCTTGGATATTTTACTGTCGGGAATTTACACTTTGCGCGTAGATAACTGGGGCGTGAATACAGAACTTTCTTATCGCATCAACACAACCAATCAGAATAAATTTCGCTTTGGAAATCGCGTTGCGGCAAAGCTCGCGGCATTTTACTGGTGGAAGTTGAATGAGAACATCAGCCTGCTGCCAACGTTGGGCGTGAACGCGGAGCAAATGATGAATAATACAAACAACAAACGTAAAGTATTTTACACGGGCGGTTGGGGCGTAAATGCCGTTGCGGGTTTTGATGTGGTAGTGAAACAATTTGTATTGAGTTTTAGCGCACAACCGCCATTGTTTCAACACTGGAGCGATGGAAATGTGAAACGAAAAATATTTCTGGAAACAGGTTTGTTCTATAATTTTTAGTAATCACTTGGCTATGTTTTTATTGCACACAGAGAAGATGAGTACACAGAGAATTTGCTTACGCAAACAACCTCTCACCTCTCAACCCTCACCTCCCAACTATGCTTATATGTGGTTACAGACCTACTGCTTCAACAGCTTCGCAGCATTT
>CAZSEG010000106.1:1686-3640 GCA_964605875.1 uncultured Chitinophagaceae bacterium | reverse complement strand
CTCCTGCTTTTTCAAATAAGCATCATCGCGCTTTTTGCCGCCAAATACAGAGATGTTGATGTAGCGATACGGATTCAGTTTTACGTCTTTCAACAGCTTATCTAAACTGTTTACGGCAGTGTCAATATCGGCATATAATTTTTCGTCTTTCACCAATTTACCGATAGTTCCTTTGCCATTATTTACATCATCCAAAATGCCCTGCAATTCACCGATTGCATTCTTCGCATTTTCAATTGTGCCACGCAAATCTGCTGCTGCAACAGAGTCCGTAATGTTTGCCACGTTGTTCAGCAAGCGCGTAATATCCGCATTGCTCTGTTTCAGGTTTCCGGTAATGCCCTCTATGTTTTGCAAAGAGTTTTGAATACTGCCGCTTTTGGCGAGCGTTGCAAATTCTTTGGTGATAACTTCAATGTTTGCCATTGATTTATTCAGGTGCATAATGGCATCGCGAATACTCGCGTCTTCACCGGATTTAAACAGCGTATTGATTTCTTTAAGCGTAATTTCCAACTCATTCAACACCGTGCCGACTTTTGTTACCACAGGGTTAAACATATCCGAAATGCCACCGATAAAATCCGTTTGAAAAGAGGAAGGAATGGTATCTAAGTGTGCAAAAATTTTAGCGTCTTTACCCAAATCTATTTTCAAAACTTTCCCGCCAAGAAAATCGGTTGAAACGATTGTGGCGCGGGAATCTACAGGAATCGGAATATCATCATCAATAGTCATTTCAACAGTAATCTTTCCTGTTTGAGTGTTGTATTTCATATCACTCACCAAGCCGATTTTGTAGCCGTTCACAACTACCTGATTGGACTTGTAAAGCCCGTCCACCTTATCATAGATTGCGTAGTATTTATTCTTTGCAATAAAGATGTTAGTCCCCTTCAGAAAGTAAAATCCGAGAATGAAAATAACAACAGTAATTATGCTGAAAATGCCGACTTTGGTTGCGTTGTTCACTGAGCGTTTTTATTCGTATCGGCTCAAAAATAGCCCTTTGCTTGGCTTTAGCAAATGCTTTATGAAAAAGGGAATCAAAGTAAGCCGAGAAAACTGAAAACTGTCTGCGGTACATTCTATCTTTCCATTTACAACCCTCGTCATGTATTTTCAATATTCGGCAACAGCCATTACTGCTTTCCCGTGCTGCCGAAACCTCCCTCTCCCCTGTTGCTTTCGCTTAATGCCTCCACAACTTTCCATTCAATTTTTTCGTAGCGGGCGATTACCATTTGCGCAATGCGGTCGCCATCGTGAATGGTGAACGGCTGATTGGAAATATTCACCAAAGCAATTTTTATTTCCCCGCGATAATCTGCATCAATCGTGGCGGGAGAATTTGGCAGCGTGATACCGTGCTTGAACGCCATGCCGCTGCGCGGGCGCAGTTGCGCTTCAAAGCCATCGGGCAATTCAATGTACAAGCCTGTGGCAATCAATTTGCGTTCCAGCGATTGCAAGGTTACAGGTTCGTTCAGCCATGCGCGAATGTCCATGCCTGCCGCGCCAAGCGTTTCGTAAGCGGGCAAAGCGTGATGTGATTTGTTGATAATTTTTACTGTTGTCATAATTTCTGTTTTTCAGCAATAAAATTTCCTTTTTCTAAAACATACACCACGCCTGCAAACAATGCCATCAAAACAATTCCAAGCAGGTTTTTATTTACGCCCGTTTGCAATAAATTTTGCTGAACAAAATAAACCGCAACACCCAAAACAATATAGCCCAACACCTTTAAAACATTGTAAGGCACAGGAAAATATTTTTGCCCGAGAATATACGAAACCGCAGCCATAAAAATATAGCAAACCAATGTAGCATAAGCTGCGCCAACATAACCGAATTGTGGCACTAACGCAAAGAGTAAAACAATTGTAAGCGCTGCTCCTGCAACAGAAAGATACGCGCCCGACATCGTGCGGTCGGTGAGTTTATACCACAC
>CAZSEG010000106.1:0-1676 GCA_964605875.1 uncultured Chitinophagaceae bacterium | reverse complement strand
AAGCAAGATTGGAACAACCGACAAACCTTCACGAAAATTTTTGCCGATAAAGAGTTGGAAGTAATCCATAAACAACATTACCGTCAGAAAAATAAACACACAAAAAATGGTGAAATACAGCAACACATCCGCATAAATTTTGCGCGATTTATTTTCCTTTTTTTGCGCAAAGAAAAACGGCTCGGCAGCATAGCGAAACGCCTGAATAAACAGCGTCATAACAATACTCAGTTTGTAACACGCGCCATAAATTCCCAATTGCGAAAGATTGTTTTCAATGCTGCCGGGCAACAGATATTTCAGCGACATTCTGTCGAGCATTTCGTTGATGATGCCCGCAAAACCAATCAGCACCATCGGCAGCGAATAGCGAATCATTTTGCCGAATAATTCTTTATCAAAACCTTCTTTAATCAAAACAAAATGCGGGGCAAGCAACAGCACTTTTACAATGCTTCCCGCAAGGTTGGCTATAAACACATAACCAACGCCAATCGCAGGATTATAGCACGAAGCAAAAAGACTTCCATCGCCTGCTAAATATGCCTTGCGGCAAATAATCAAATAGAAAATATTCAAGCCGAAGCTCACTGCTATTTCTATCGTTTTGATGGCGGCAAACTGTTTTGCTTTATTCAATGCGCGAAGGCGCGCAAAAGGCAGCGAACCCAACGCATCCAGAGCAAGAATGAAGGCGAAAATTTGCAGGTAAAACTCGCTGCCTTCGTAGTGCATGGCAGCCGCTACCGGATTGGCAAAAAGCATCAGCAGCGCAAGAAAAGAAAGCGAAGTAAGCGCGAGAAAATTCAGCGCGGTTGAAAACACTTTTTCGGGATTTTTGCTATCCTGCTGAAAGCGAAAAAAACCTGTTTCCAAACCAAAAGCAAGCAACACGGTGAAGAATCCGCTGTAAGCATACAACTCTGAATTAACGCCAAAATCTGCGGTGCTGAAAACCCGTGTATAAAGGTATGTGAGCAGAAAAAACAGAAACCTGCCGGCAATGCTTGGAATGCCGTAAATAAATGTTTGTGAAGCGAGTTTTTTTAGAGGATTCAAATTTTGAAATCTGTGTGCAAACTTATTTAAAATATGATGGCATTAAGCCTGATGAAAACCCGCCTATCACTTCACACAAAAAACTTACTCTTTTATCCATTTGTTAAAAACATTGTAACATATTTGTAACTATTCATTCACCAACACATTTACTTCACATGAAAAAGGTTCTGAAAGGGCTTGCATGGTTTGCAGGTATTACCATTATTGGCATCGCAGCGTTTATTGCATACGTTAAAATTGCGCTGCCGAACGTGGGCGCTGCACCAGACATGAAGATTGAACTTACTAAAGAACGTATTGAACGAGGAAACTATCTTGCCAACCACGTGATGCTTTGTATGGACTGCCACAGCACGCGCGACTGGAACAAATTTGCAGGTCCTCCTATTGCAGGTACTGAAGGAATTGGCGGAGAAGTGTTTGACCAAAAGTTTGGTTTTCCCGGCTTTTTTATGTCGCGCAACATTACACCCTTTGCTTTAAAAGACTGGACGGATGGCGAGATTTTCAGAGTGATAACCACAGGAGTAAACAAGCATGGCAAGGCTCTTTTTCCAATTATGCCTTATAAATTCTACCGCGAATTGGACGAGGAGGACATTAAGAGTGTGATT
>CAZSEG010000105.1:1391-11364 GCA_964605875.1 uncultured Chitinophagaceae bacterium | reverse complement strand
ATGTAAAGTTGGTAACAGCAAAGTCGAGTGATACTAATAGCCCGTAAGCTTTCTTCTTTTTATTTTAAATTGAATTCTTTATTAACTACTGATATTTGTCAAAATTATTATGCTCTGAGTTCGGCAGAGATATAAAGATAATGGTGACTATAGCGAGGGGGTTCACCTCTTCCCATTCCGAACAGAGAAGTTAAGCCCCTCCACGCTGATGGTACTGGTTTTCCGGGAGAGTAAGTAGCTGCCTCCTTTATTTAAAGGGTTGTTTCATTTAATATGATTCAACCCTTTTTCGTTTTTATTTGATGGTGGTCTTCACCACTTCTAAGTTTTTATACCGTTCAGACATTTTGTAATAGTCCAATTTTGATTGCATCAAAACAGATTACTATTGTAAACCTTAAAATCTCTTTCATACTAATTTTAATCTACAATTAACGTGAGTTATGGATTAAATAAAAAACAGCCAAATACATTATTTAACCACATAGCAACATAGTTAATTTCGATACTGGGCTATGTCAAAACTTATGTTGGCTATGTAAATCTTGCCTGCGGCAGAGAGACTTTTTGATTGCACACAGAGTAGAGGAGAACACAGAACGTTTGCTTGCGCAAAAAAATACAGCCCGTAACACAGTGTATCTATGTGGTTGAAATTTTATAGTTGGAATTTATGGGTAACTAATCCACACTCGCGTTTGTTTAGCGAATTTTTTAGCAAAACACAAAAGATTTTACCGTGTAACCTTTTTAATTTATTTGCGTAAACTCAGGCAAAAGAAATAGCCCCGCTTGTGAGTAAGCGAGGCTATTGTTACCTAATATAAAAGTTCTTTATTTAGTGTGCAGTGATAACTAATTTACGGGTTACGAAGAAACTTTCGTTCTTTAATGAAACAAAATAATTACCGGCTGCAAGAATATGTCCATCAACAGCAAAAGGAGTTTGAACGCCTGCAGGAAGTTCAATAGTGGAAGATTGTATCTCTTGTCCGATTGCGTTGAACATAGTTACATCTAACTTGATGTCGGTAGGCGAAGTAATAAACAACCTTGATTTTTCGCGGGTTGGATTAGGAACAAATTCGCTGATAATAACGTTTGCAGAACCCGTGATGGCAGCAGAAACGATATTTGAAAGTTCTTCTTCGCCATCAAAGTCTATTTGGTTCAGGCGATAGTAATAGGTGATATTGGGAAGTACATTTTTATCATCAAAAGTGTAATTTTTGATTTCTGTGGTAGTACCATTTCCTGCAACTTCACCAATCTTGAAGAAATTTAAACCATCTTCACTTCTTAATACATCAAATTGTTTGTTGTTAATCTCGGTAGCAGTTGTCCAAGCCACTCTGATAAACTCATTGTTCACAGGAAATGCTTTTAATGAAATTAACTCCACGGGCAGTTGATTAGAACTGTTTCCTCCCATCTGAAAGTGTGAAAATCCGATATAAGGACCTCCGGGAACTCCTTTTAATATAGGGTCGCTAAAACAAGCAGAAACATTGTCGAAAGTAGTGTTGTGACTAAGTATCTCGTCAATATCATTTGTGTACTCCGGTTGCTCAACCTGACTTGTCCAATCACCATCCGGAATAGCTCCTATTGCTTGTGTATTCTTTAAAATTCTTTTGTTGTTGAAGTCTGACCCTATGCCATAGCCATACGCAACAGGGTACGCCATCAAGCTATATTTGTAATCACCGGGAGTACCCTGTGCATCAAAACTCCAATATCCCTGCCCTTTAAACTCATCGAAGATAAACCATTGCGGTTGACCAGTACAAGTCAAAGTTCCATGACGATTGTAATTAACACTGCCAACATTGCCATCTTTAAATAAGCCACGCAATTGCTTAGTAGTTGACGGCAGGTCTGTAAAGTTGAATAAAATAGGGTTGTAACCTGCTGCATCTGTACCAATTGGATAAACATAATTGTGTCCGGTATAATCCTTATGCACCGCTCTTGATAAGCCACCAACACCGCTGGTTTGTTCGCCACTGTTCATAATCCACTTTTGAGCAGTATTTCCTCCGCTTTTCAATTCATCATACCCTGCCAAAGATAAGGTGTCAGGGTTAGTAATAATGATTTCATAATTCTGAGAAGACAGATAAGTTTGAATTATTCCTGTACCACCATCACCATACCACTCTTCGAAGTCGTACTCTCCGCTATTCATTAAAGCAGACAAGTTATGATTAAATGTTGCTGAAACGGAGTCTTTAGGACTCCACAGTAAAGAGCCATTTATTTGAACATCAGTTTGCAAAACAACCTTAGCATTTGATCCTGATTTATCAATCGCCAAATTGTAGAAAGATTGCTCCGGTTGAGCTAAGTATCCTTTTATGTACTGGGTGTTACCACCCACCAGCGAAATCATTCTTTCTGCATAACCCGAAAGGAAACCTGCCGGTTTTAATACCGGATTTTTAAAATCATTTCCGCTAACAATATCACCATAATAAATGTGGTTTGAAACGGAAATAATACCATCGTTGTAAATTCCATCTTTTTGAGCAACATCTTCATTTTTAACAACCAGGTCACCATCTACGAAAACTAATGCTCCCGGTTCAAGGTAAACAGAGTCGCCTGAGTTGAAGAGTGTCCAATCAGGATTTGCAGGTGCTTGTGAAAAAGCAGCGTTGAATAAAAAGAGGGTTGTAACAAAAGGTAAAAAAGATTTCATAAGTTGTTGATTTTAATTGACTGTTACTCCACCAAATACCATGCCAATTTTTTATGATTTAATTTATTTCTATTTTCTTACACAAACACTGTGCCAGTTTTTGCCAATTGAAAAGAAAGTTGAACATTGATTCAAAATAGTTTTATTAAACGACTTCTAGGTTAAAAGAAACTTCTATTTTCCGCCCAATTTAACATTAACTTTCTTGCTTTTTATTTCAAATTTTCCCTTTTCGATTTCCAAACCACCGTTTTTGCCCTTAACATCCAAGCCTTTTTTGTTGGCTTCCACTCCCTTTCCCGAAGCACTCTTCGCCTGAACATTTCCTTTTTCCGCGCTCACGCCTCCGCCTTTTGCATTGGTGATTGATGCCCCGTCTTTATTTGTAACAGCCTTTCCCCCATTGTTGCCGGATACCTGTGTTCCGCTTTTATTTATTGATGCGCCATTGCCTTGGGGGGTTGTTACCGCAGCTCCGGTTTTATTTGCCTTGACATTACTGTTTTGAGAAAACACACTTTGCGACAAAAATATGCTTATCAATGTGATTATGAACGCTACATATTTCATATTCCTTTTCAATTAGCTTGCGAAGAAAACAACAATATTCAGAAGGTGTTTAAAATTATTTCAATTTGAGAGGGGGAGGTGGGAGGTGAGGGTTGAGAGGTTGTTTGCTTACGCAAACTTGGGTTTCTCGCGGAGGCGCAAAGGCGCAGAGAAGTTCATTCATCACTTATCACTTAATCAACAAGGTTTTCAACCTTTTCAGGTCATTGGCTTTATTTTCCATACCCAAATGAACATGAATGTCAATCAGGTTATTCATCATTTCTTTGATGATGGAAATATTAGTTGCCGGAGCGTAGTATTCGGCATCGTGTGGCGCGTTCAGCTTATCTAAATATTCCTTGATTTCATTGCGCGAAAAAATAGAGCCGCGATTTACGGGATTGATGTAAAACATAATTTCACGCTCGGGTCTTTCTTCGGTTGAAAGGCTGCCCAATGTGCGTTTGCAAAAGCAAAGAATGTAATGCCGAACGAGCGTAACGCCATACACCGGAAGATTCAAATCGTTGGCAATTATCTGATACAAAATGCCCAATGAAATTGCATTGCCTTTTTTTGTTTCCATTATGTGGTTGAGGCAGAACTCATTGTATTCCATGCTGCCCTGCACGCTCGTAAAGCGATGAATGTTGTAAAACAACTGGTTGAAAATCTGCACCTGCTCCAACGCGGTTTGGTTGTAGTTCAACTCTAACCAGATGCGCTGCTTAATCTTAAACACTGCACGTTGCACATCTTCAATCAACAAATCGGGATAGTAGAATTTTGAAATGATGTATGCGCCCGTGAGCAAATCCTGTGTTTCGGAAGCAACCCAGGCTTCGGTTTCTTTTACAAGCGAATCGAATTGAATGGAGTGAATAATTTCTTCAAGCCTGTCTTGCAGCAGCGGGTTTTCATCGTTCTGCCATACCTTTTCCAAAGCGGGAATCACCTCAACGCCAATGCTCACTAATTTGTCATAAACATGATTGACCACTTCACTGTCTTCATCGTCAAGAAGGTGAATCAATGCTTTTATTTCATTATCGTTTTGCACAAGTGATGATTAAGCAGATTAAAAGATTACGCAAGGGTGATGATTACATAAATGATGATTACACGGATTAGAGGATTACGCAGATGGTTTCACAGGTGATGATTACACGGATTGAAGGATTACGCAGATGATTATCATGTTTTTTTTCTTATTTTTTCTTCCCGAATCTGCCGCCTTTTTTCGGTGCGGGTCCGGCTTTTACAATTTCCAAAACTTCCGCCAATGTCATCAATTCGGCTTCTGTGCCTTTCGGAATTTTGAAATTATCTTTTCCTTTTTTGATGTAAGGTCCAAAACGTCCTTTCAGAATCTGAATGCCTTCTGCCGCAAAATCCTGAATCAGGGCGTTGGCTTCGGCTTCGCGTTTTGCTTTAATCAGTTCTATACATTCATCCAATGCAATGGTGTATGGGTCGTTTTCTTTTTTCAGCGAAACAAATTTGCTGTTGTGAACAATATAAGGTCCAAATCTGCCGATGCTTACTTTCACATCTTTGCCTTCAAATTCGCCAACGGTGCGCGGCAGCTTGAAAAGCGAAAGTGCTTCTTCCAAAGTAATTGTTTCAATAGATTGCGTAGGGCGCAGGCTTGCAAAACGTGGCTTTTTGCTTCCGTCATTTTCATCGGCTTTGCCTATTTGTGCCATGGCGCCAAACTTGCCCATGCGGGCAATTACAGGTTCACCTGTTTCAGGGTCTTCACCAAGCAATCTTTCACCTGTTACGCGCTTCGCTTCTTTTTCGGTTTGCTCAACAGTTGAATGAAATGGTTTGTAAAAACCATCAATCATTTTGCTCCACTCTACTTTGCCGCGCGCAATTTCATCAAACTGTTCTTCGATGCCTGCGGTGAATCCGTAGTCGAGAATGTCTTTAAAATTTTCAACCAAAAAATCATTTACCAAAGAACCGATGTCGGTTGGAAACAGCTTCATTTTTTCTGCGCCTGTGATTTCGGTTTTTGTTACGCCTTCAATTTTATCTTCTTTCAAAGTAAGCACTCTGAACTTGCGCTCCACACCTTCGCGGCTTTCTTTTACCACATAACCTCTTTGCTGAACGGTGGTAATTGTTGGCGCATAAGTGGAAGGACGACCAATGCCCAACTCCTCTAATTTTTTCACCAAACTTGCCTCAGTATATCTTGGTTGTGCTTTGCTGAATCGCTCGGTGGCAGTCATTTCGCGTAGTGGCAACTCTTGCCCGATTTTTACGGGAGGCAACAAAGTTGATTCCGCTTCATCGCCTTCTGTTTCATCATCCGTGCCTTCTGTATAAACTTTCAAAAAGCCTTCAAATACTACCACTTCGCCCGTAGCCGAAAGTACATCTGCGTTCTTATTATTCTGGATAGAAATAATAGTGCGCTCCAATTCTGCATCGTTCATTTGCGAAGCCACCGTGCGCTTCCAAATCAATTCATATAAACGTTGCTCATCGCGCTCGGCATCAATGTCAATATTATTTGCCACCGATGGACGAATCGCTTCGTGTGCTTCCTGTGCGCTTTCATTTTTA
Source organism: uncultured Chitinophagaceae bacterium (assembly GCA_964605875.1). Taxonomy (GTDB): domain Bacteria; phylum Bacteroidota; class Bacteroidia; order Chitinophagales; family LD1; genus UBA7692. The sequence goes on along the minus strand of CAZSEG010000105.1, from coordinate 5,534 downwards.
GTGGTGTATTGTCTGCGTTTGTGAAATTTTTCGCCATAGCGTTGCTTGACTTCCGTAGCCAAATCCGCCAATGCCAAATCGCTCAGACTTGTGGAGTCGGTACGCATGTAAGTGATGTGTCCGGCTTCATACAGGTTCTGTGCCATACGCATGGTTTTCAAAACCGAAAAACCCAATTTGCGCGATGCTTCCTGTTGCAATGTGGAAGTAGTAAATGGTGCGGATGGTGTGCGTTTTGCAGGTTTTTTCTCAATATCTTTTACCGAAAAATCTGCTCCTTTTAATTGCTCTAAATACGCAAGCGCATCTTGTTCTTTGCTGAATTTTGTGCTGCTCTCGGCTTTCAAAACGGCTTTGCGACCGCCTTCTTCGCTCACAATAAAGTTTGCTGAAATTTTGAATGAAGCAACGGAGTTGAAGTTCTTTACATCGCGCTCGCGCTCCACAATCAAACGCACGGCTACCGACTGAACCCTGCCCGCAGAAAGCGATGGTTTTACCTTCTTCCACAAAACAGGAGAAAGTTCATAACCCACCAATCTGTCCAACACCCTGCGCGCTTGTTGCGCATTCACTAAATTCAAATTTATCAGGCGCGGATTGTTTACTGCATTCTTGATTGCCTTCTCTGTTACCTCCGTGTAGGTAATGCGTTTTGCTTTTTTCGGGTCTAAATTCAGCACGCTGCACAAGTGCCACGAAATGGCTTCTCCCTCGCGGTCTTCATCCGTTGCGAGATAAATTTCGTCAGCATCTTTTGCCATTTTTTTGAGTTCGGCAACCAACTTTTTTTTGTCTTCGCTCACTTCATATTGCGGCTCGTAACCATTCGCAATGTCAATGGCAACGCCCTTGTCGGGCAGGTCGCGGATGTGCCCGTAGCTTGAGGTTACAACAAAGTTGCTGCCCAAATATTTGTTGATGGTTTTTGCCTTGCTTGGCGACTCTACAATAATTAAACTTTTACCTGCCATGTACTAAGTTGCTTGACTAAAAGTCTGTTTAGATAACGGTGATTGAAAACGCAAACATGAAATTTTTATGCTAAATACAAACAGTTATACTAAAACAACTCAGGTTTTGGAAAATCTGAAAGGGGCTGATATTTTTCTCATACAATTCAATATTTTGCTCTACCATTAACCCCGATTGTATGAAAATAATAGGAATAACGGGCACGCTTGGCGCAGGCAAAGGAACAATTGTTGAGTATCTTCAGGCGAAACATGGTTTCAAACATTTTTCGGTTCGCGGTTTTCTTACCGAAATTATCAACCAGCGAAAACTTCCGCTCAACCGCGATACGATGGTGGAAGTGGGGAATGAATTGCGGGCGAAACACGCGCCAAGCTACATTGTGGAGCAGCTTTATGAAAAAGCTAAGGAATCGAACACCGACAGCATTATTGAAAGCATCAGAACGGTTGGCGAAATTCAGGCTTTGCGCAAGTTGGAAGGCTTTAGATTACTGGCGGTGGATGCCAATGCAGCACTGCGCTACGAAAGAATTGTAGGGCGCAACAGCGAAACCGACAGAATCAGCTTTGAAACTTTTAAAGAAAACGAAGCCCGCGAAATGACTTCAACCGACATCAACAAACAAAATCTCGGAGCTTGCATTGCACAAGCAGATTTTAAACTGATGAATGACGGCTCGTTTGATAATTTGTTTGTGCAAATAGAAACCGCCTTAAAGCAACTTTATGGCGGTTAATTCAAATGCTTTAGCGACTCTTCTAAAATAGCATTCAGCTTGGCTTTATCTTGCTTCACTTTTGAATAAACCGCCAAGCCTTGCAAAATATTGGTAAGATAGTAAGCCGCAGCATCTATGTTTGTAACACTTTTAATTTCACCTTTTTCGATAGCTTTTTGCAGCAGTTTTTTGTAAAGCGTTTCATAGTCTGTTATTGAATCAATTACCCATTGCTCTACTTCTTTATCATGCGGAGCAAGTTCTATTGCAGTATTGGTTAAATAACCGCCTCTGCGGTGGCGCGTGTCGGTAACTTCCTCAATCACACTTTGAAACGAAATCTTGATAGCAGCCAGCGGAGAAGGCATATCTTCCAACAGCTTTAAATTATTTTGAACCCGCTTGCGATAGTTGTGAAGCGTTGCCATAAACAAACCGTGCTTATCATTAAATGCTTCATACATACTTGCTTTGCTCAGCTTCAAATGATCAACAAGTTCCTGAACAGATGTGCCGTTATAGCCTTTTGCCCAAAATAAATCCATCGCTTTCTCTAAAACCGCTTCATATTTGTATTGCTTTGGACGTGGCATATTTTCTTAATTTTGCTCGCAAAAATAAAAGCCAGAATAGTTCATAGATAATTGATTATCAACATTTTTTATTTACTGTTTAGAACGATTGTTTCAAAAATATATCTGATTGAAAAGCAATGACAAAACTTAGTATCAATGTAAACAAAATTGCCTTGTTGCGAAACGCACGCGGTGGAAATATTCCCGATTTAATTCAGTTTGCAAAGGACTGTGAACGCTATGGCGCGGATGGAATTACGGTGCATCCACGCCCCGATGAACGCCACATAACAAAGAAAGATGTGTATGCGCTGAAAGAAATTGTAACCACCGAATTTAATATTGAAGGTTATCCTTCGGAAGATTTTCTGAAAATGGTTGAAGAAGTGCAGCCGCATCAATGCACTTTAGTACCCGATGCGCCCGAACAGCTTACTTCCGACCATGGTTGGGATACCGTAAAAAATTATGAGATATTGACCGAAGTTGTGCATCGCCTTCATGCGAAAAGTATTCGCGTTTCTTTATTTATTGACCCCGATAATTCATTGATAGAACGGGCAAAAAAAACAGGAGCAGACAGAATAGAATTTTACACAGGGTCGTATTCACACGATTTTTTTTTAGGAAAAGAAAAAGCAATTCAGGTATTTGCAAACGCTGCAAAATTCTGTAACGAAATCGGCATCGGCATTAACGCGGGACACGATTTGAATTTAGACAACCTGAAGTTTTTCAAACAAAATATTCCGCAACTTCTCGAAGTTTCTATTGGTCATGCGCTTGTAAAAGACTGTTTGTATTTCGGATTAGAAAATACAGTAAGGATGTATAAAAGAGAATTGGTTTAGGAGAGGTGGGAGTTGAGAGTTGAGGGGTGAGGGGTGAGGGGTGAGAGGGTTGTTTGTGTATGAGTTCCCTATTACGCTTTCAATAGTCGCGAACAAGTCTATATTTGCGCTTATCTGAAAACATACTCTTTCATAAAAGAGTTTCTGCTGTTGCAGAAATAAATGTTGATGCCGATGCCCGGGTGGCGAAATGGCAGACGCGCTCGTTTCAGGTGCGAGAGCCGCAAGGTGTGGGGGTTCGAGTCCCTTCCCGGGCACGAGGGCAGATGCAGCAATGTGTCTGCCTTTTTTTATTCAATCTTGCAGCAGTAAAACACTGGAGTGGAAACAAAACTTCGCTTAGACAAATATCTTTGGGTAATACGCATATTCAAAACACGCACACAGGCTGCCGATGCTATTGATAAAGGTCATGTAAAATCGAATGGCGCGAATGTAAAAGCTGCCAAACAGGTTAGCATTGGCGAACAATATGAAATCAAAACCGAAGCCCGCAAATGGATTATTCAGGTTACAGATTTATTGTTTGAAAGAAAGCAATATGCTGAAGCCGTAAAATATTACACAGACTTAACGCCCGAAGAAGTGCGTACAAAAAAAACGGATTCGGCATTTGTAGATTATACAGGAAAACGCCACAGCAAGCAAGGTCGCCCCACCAAAAAAAACCGCAGAGATATGGGCGATTTGTTATGACGGCATTTGTTACACCAAACCTTTCAGCATACGTTGTTCTATCAACGCAAACAGCAGTTCGGGTTTAAGTTTACGCCACAGAATATTGTCGTAATGCTCACCGATTTCCATGTAGTAATGCAGCTTTGCATCGCGCATTTCGGCAATCACGTGTTCGCGAAAATTTAAGCCGATTATCCAACCTTTTTCGTCTTTGATGTCTTCATACCATTCTTCATAATACAAATCATCAGAGGCATGAAAGTTCAGCACATTTTCTCCAATCATAATAAACTTGTCAATGCCGTTTTCTATCAACACTTCAAGCACTTCTCTTTTCAGGTGC
>CAZSEG010000105.1:0-1381 GCA_964605875.1 uncultured Chitinophagaceae bacterium | reverse complement strand
CTTTTGCTGTCAAAAAATCTATCAGTCCGCGCTTAAATTCCATGATGTCATTGTGCACGGCATCGTTCCATTCGCCAATCAGTTCAATCACGGCAAACTGCAATTCATAATCCGCAAAAAGCACCTTGCAGTAAAGCGTTGAAGAGCCGAAAAAATCCCACTGCGGATGTATGTAATGATTGTAGATACTTTGTGAAAACTCGAACTCGCTGTATTGCCTGCGATAAAAAGGAGAAAGTTTATCGTTGGAAGCAATGTAGTAATCGCGCCAGTTAAAGAAGGGTTCTATTTCGTGCATTGAGATGTAAAACTAATTGATTTAGGATTTGTTGCCGCAGCGTTAATAATTTTGTTTAGCGGCAGTTGCTAAGCGAAAAAGCTACTGCAACGAAAATTTATCAATGTTCATCCTTTGATTAAAATTTTGTTTCCATATTGGCGTTGATTTTGTAAAGTCATTTTTGTTCATCACCCGCTTTTTAAAACTCTTGTTATGAATAGAATTATATGCTTGTGTTTATTGCTTGTTGCAATGTTTGCAGATGCGCAAAACAATGTAGGTATAGGAACGAACGCGCCAAACAGCAGTTCCATTTTAGATTTATCGGCAACGGATAAAGGATTTTTAGTTCCGCGCGTAACACAAACACAGCGACAGGCAATTGCCGCGCCCGCAACAGGTTTATTGGTGTTTGACATCACCGTAAATTGCTTCTATTATTATGATGGAACTTCTTGGCTTTCGCTTTGCAATCAATCGGGCATTCAGGGCGCAACGGGTGATACAGGCGCGCAGGGAATACAAGGAATTACAGGTGCAACAGGCGATACCGGAACACAAGGTGTGCAAGGCATTCCGGGTGCTACGGGCAACACGGGAGCAACAGGACCCGGCACAATTTGCCCGACTGCATCAGGAACTTATCTTGCCGTATTTACTTCGCCAACCGATTTGTGTAATTCTGTTTTATTTCAAAACAATAATCGTATTGGTTTGAATAATACAACACCCAATGTTTCTATTGATGCCTCAACTGCTAATGACGGAGTTGCGTTTCCGTCAGGTTCAAGTGCGCAACGTCCGGCAACAGTTACCGCAGGCACTATGCGATGGAATAATACTTTAAGTTCTATGGAAGTTTATGACGGCACAAAATGGCTGAACATCAACACACCTCCCATCGGCAGCACCTACACACAATGGTTCAATGCTGCCGACCCCAATGCCATTTATCCGAACACAACATGGGTAAGAACAGACATTAACAACGGACAGTTTTTGCGTGCAGAAGGTGGCGCGGCAAATGTGGCGAGTGGCGGTGCTTTATCAGGTACAACACAAGCTGATGCCCTGCGTGACCACACGCATACCGCTACCGCA
>CAZSEG010000104.1:7516-11555 GCA_964605875.1 uncultured Chitinophagaceae bacterium | reverse complement strand
TTACACCCGCAAAAACGCGCGTGCCCGCAGCGTCAGGCGCACCATTCAACAAACGCAACGTTGTTGAATCGGGAGCGGATTCAAATTTTGCATTAGCATAGCTTACTACATCAAATGCACTGCCCGCACCCAAGCTGTCCACAAGGTTTTGCGACAGAACACCTTGCGCAACTACATGGTGACCGCCTTTAGGCAAACCCGCAGGGAAACTTTTAGAAAACAATGACGGAGTTGCAGATACGCTGCCTTGAGGTTTTACACGAACTTCAAAAGCTAAATTTGCAGGAATGTAGCCAACCGCAGCACCGGGAATTGATTTGATAACCGGAGTGGCAGTTCTGAAAGCAAAGTCTGTAAGCACCTTATATTCCGACACAGTAGCCGGCACATAAAACCAAACATCCACCGTGTCCGTAGCAGGGTCGGGTGAGTTATGAATTACTTGCACAAACACCGAGTCAGTCGAGAATTGTGCTTTTAGAGTTCCTGCTGTGAATGTCAGCGCAAGAACAGTTAAGAGAAGAACTTTTTTCATGAGCAAAAAATTTTGTTTAAAAAATAATGAATGGCGAAGTAACACATTACTGTGGTATTTTGCCCTATATCCGCAGATTTTTTTTTGTGCAGCAGATTACTTTCAGTTTCTTTAACACTTGAAAGATGAGTTATGAATTATGAGAGATAAGTTATGAGTTGGCGTTCCACTTATGTTACAACTATAAATTTTTCACACGGAGAACACAGAGAACACGGAGTGTTTGCTAACACAAATTATGTTTCTCGCGGAGGCGCAATGGCGCAGAGAATTTCATTCACCACTCATAATTCATAACTTATCACTCATCACTTAACCAATCGTCAATCTGTCAATCCGTAAATGGTAAATTCCTGTTATCTCACCAAAGTAACCGTACCCGTTTTGGTTACTGCTCTGCTGTCTAAATAAGTAACATTCAGCAGGTAAGTATAAACTTCGGGATTTTGCATTACGCCTTTGTAGCTGCCGTCCCAATAGCTGAACTGGTTGGAGGATTCAAAAACTTTTTCGCCCCAACGGTTGAAAATTTTCAAATCGAAATCGCGGATGCCGAAACCGAAAATTTCAAACCGGTCGTTTACGCCATCGCCATTCGGAGAGAATAAATTCGGAATAAACAATTCGGGATTTCCTTCCACATTCACCACAACCGAAGTAGATGCAAAACATCCTTTGTTGTAATAAATCGTCAAAGAATATTCCGTTGAACGGCTGAAAGGAGTTGCTATCGGATTCGGACAATCAACACAATTCAAGCCGGTGGAAGGTGTCCAAACGTAGCTTGTAATATCGCTTTGCGGATATGGCTTCAACAAACTGTTCAACTGAATGGATTGCCCCATTTGAATGGTGGAATCATCGGGGAAAATATCAACGCTGGCAGGCAACGGTTCGGGCACTGTAATAAAGAAAGTAGTGTCGCAATTAAAGTTGTTCAGCGCGTAGATTTTATGTTGCCCGGCAGCGAGATTCGGGAAGTTTCCTGTTTGAGAAAAAACATTGCTGTCGTCAATTTTATATTGATGAGGCGCGTTCACTGCCGTTAAGCCGATGATGCGTATGCTTCCGTCCGTATATTCTTTTCCGAAACATGAAGTTGAATCCACAATAACGTCATACACATCTTTTGGCGGTGTTCCGATATTAACCAAAGTACCTGCGGTGCAATTTTGCGCATCGGTAATAACCAATTGATAAGATGCAGGCGCAAGGTTTTTGATGGTATCGTTTGCACCCGGCAAAAAGCTGATGCCGTCAATTGAATAGCTGAAAGTATATGGCGTTGTTCCGCCAACTCCGGTGGGAATAATTTTTCCGTCTGCGCTGCTGCCGCAAGACTCAGGTATGCCGATGGCACTAACCTGTAATAAACCCGGCTGGCTTACTACCCTGCTGAATGTATGTGTGCATCCGTTTAAGTCAGTAACAGTGCAGTCGTAATTGTTTGCTATCAGGTTAATTGCTGTTTGAGATGTTTGCCCGTTGCTCCAGCCAAAAGTATATGGACTTGTTCCGCCTGATGGATTCGCGTCAATGCTTCCGTCATTATACAGAAAACAACTCACATCTTTTACAACCGGATTTGCATCAACAGGAATCGGCTGTGTTACCGAAACCGAAGTGGTGGCTGTGCATCCGTTTCCGTCTGTTACGGTTACAATATATGGCGCGGCAGCAGTCAAATTACTTGCAACAGATGTTGCATCCCCATTGCTCCACAAATAAGTAAAATTACCCGCTCCGCCCGATGCGCTTACGGATGCGCTTCCGTCATTTCCGCCACCGCAACTTACGTTTCGGATAACTTGGGTTGAAAGCGAAATTGCTGTTGGTTCTGTTACATTGTAATTGTCGGAAATGGTACATCCGTTGGCATCGGCAACAACAAGCTGATAATTATTTGCCGCAAGCCCCGAATTAGTCGGCTGCGAAATTGCGCTGTTGCTCCATGTGTAAGTATAAGCAGGTGTTCCGCCCGAAACACTCACGGATATTGACCCCGTAGCTGCGCCATTGCATAATACATTTACAATTGTTGCAGGTTGAGCAAAAACCAACTGCGCAGGTTCGGTAACTGTGTATGTTGCAGTGGTTGTGCAGTTTTTTGAATCGGTTGCAGTAACCGAATAACTTCCTGCCAAAAGCGATGAATTTGTTTGCGATACAACTCCTGCCGGATTGCTCCACAAGTAGGTATAATTAGGACTTCCGCCAACAGGATTGGCGGTGATGCTGCCCGTATTGCTGCCAAAGCAATTTGCGTTTACAATCGTTGGCGTTCCTAATGTAAAAGGAGGCTTATCGTTCACCACAAATGAATTTGTTCCGGTGCAATTGTTTGTATTGGTTACCGTTACGGAATATGTGTTGGGGGCAAGTCCTGTCGGGTTTGCGCCAACTGCGCCATTCGTCCAATTGTAGGTGTAACTTCCGGCAGGTGTAACATTGGTTGAAATAATTCCATCAACATCTCCAAAGCAACTTACATCTGATACTGTTGCAGAAACCACAATCTGCGGAGGTTGCGTAACGGTTGCCGAATCGGTAAGTGTGCAAAGGCTGTCATCCTGAACGGTTACGCGATAAGTTCCGGCAGTTAATCCTGTAATTTGATTCGTATTGCCCGGCACATTCCATTGATAAGTGTAAGGCGGCAATCCGCCCGCAGGGTTAGCGGTTACGCTTCCGTTGTTTCCGCCAAAACAGGTAACATTGGTTACTGTAAACGGATTAAACGAAATGCCGTTTGCGGGTTGCGTGAGCGTGTTGGATTGCGTAAGTGTGCAGCCGTTTGCATCTGTTACCGTAACTACAAAAGTTCCGGCATTTAACGCTGTTGCATTCGGGCTGTTCAGGTTTGCATTATGGCTCCAAGCATAAGTGTATTGCGGAGAACCGCCCGACACAGAAACATTTACAAATCCGTCATTGCCGTTTCTGCAACGAATATTTTTCGTTACCGCAGTTCCGAAAGCAAGAGCCGTTGGCTGCGTAACGGTATATGAACCTGTTGCCGTGCAGCCGTTATTATCTGTTACTGTTAAAGCGTAAGTATTGGCAGTAAGATTCTGAATAGTATCATTATTTGCTGCGGCAGGCGACCAACCATAATTGTAATTTGGTGTGCCGCCATTCACAATAACTGATACAAAACCATTATTGCCTCCGTTGCAACTCACATTGCGCACGGTTTGCTGACTGACGGTAAGCGTCTGCGGTTGCGTAACAGTGTATAAGCCGGTTACGGTACATCCTTTGCTGTCCCTCACAGTAACTGAATAAGTGGCGGCAGCAAGACTGTTTATCGAAGCCCCTGTGCCACTGTTTGACCAAGTATAAGTATATGGCGGAACACCTCCCGCAGGCGTTGCCGTTGCAGAACCCGTTGCGCTGCCGTTGCAGGTTGCGTTTGTACCCGTAACCAAAACTGTGGGTGGCGAAATAATCACGTTCACCGTATCGCGCGCCTGACAGCCGCTGCTGGTGGCAACCACAATGTAT
>CAZSEG010000104.1:0-7506 GCA_964605875.1 uncultured Chitinophagaceae bacterium | reverse complement strand
AATGTATGGAGTTGTTGCGGTTGGCGTTGCGCGCGGGTTGGCAATTGTGGCATTATTGAGCGTTCCTGCGGGTGTCCAACTATAAGTAACGGGTCCTAAATTTCCGGTTGCAACCGCATTTAACTGTGCTGTTCCGCCCGGGCAAATCGTTGTATCCAACCCTGCATTTACCTTTAACGAAGTATCCACCTGAACCATAACATTATCAGAACCTGCGCAACCTTTATTGTAAACACTTACGGTATAAGTTTGAGTATAAATCGGATTGGCAGTAGGGCTTAACGCAGATTTGTTTGAAACGGCATTCACGCCAATATTCGGTGTCCACACAAGCGAATCGTAGCCTTGCGTTGCTTTGATAAAGCGCGTGTTCGGGCGTTGTGTTGTAGCTGTTCCTCCGTTTGCTCCGCACTGATTGGTTGTCCCGCTTGAATACACATAACTGTTGTAGGCAGTTGCCGTAACTCTTGCTTTGTTGTTCGCGCTGCCTTGTGTTGTATTGTTCCAGCATACATCAATCAACACGTTGCTTTGCCCGTCCCAGTCGAACCAGCTTGTCAAACTGTGCATATTCCATGCGTTTGCCGGAACGTAGTTAAGGGGACCAAACACGGTTTGCAATCCATTGTTTTGAAATTGATTGATAACACTGTCCGTGGTACAAGCCATTTTAATCGTAAAACCATTAAGAGATGCATTACTGTTGAACTGACCGACATTAAATCCTATCGAAACAATTCTTCCGCCCGAAGTTAGCGCAGCCTGCAACTCGCTTGCCCTGTATAAATATTGATTGCGTGTGCTTTGAACAAAATTGCCGTAAACAGTTGGCGATGCAGTAGGCACACCGCTTTGAATACTGTTGGAAGTTCCAACATCTCCGCTCACATTCACCGAGCCTGTTCCCAACAAGCTGTTGTTTACGCCACAAAATTTAGGTTCTAAAACAAAACTTAATGTGGATTGCTGCCCGGGGCAAATCAGCACCGGAGTTGCGCTTGCTTTTACTGATGGACCTGAACCGACCACACCCACCAAAACCGTATCGGTAGCCGTGCAGCCCGCTGAATTTCTCGCCACAACAGTGTATTTTGTTGTTTGCGCAGGAGAAACAGTCGGGGTTTTTAATGTGCTGTCATTCATGCCCGGACTTCCCGGACTCCAGCGGTAAGTATATGTTCCGGGAACGGAAGGAACGGCATCAATTATTGTGCTTTGATTGCCGCAAATCACGGTATCTCTTTGTGCATTAACCGTAAAGTTTGCGGAGTTCACCACTACCGAACCTTGCGCTGTTGCCGTGCAGCCGTTCAAATTGTATGTAACAGTATAAGGTGTTGTTGAAGCAGGCGAAACAGAAATGCTTTTTGTGGTAAGTCCTGTCGGATTCCAAGAATAAGTTCCGCCAGAATCCGAAGGCATTGCGGTTAAAGTTGCCTGCAAACCGCTTCCTGCGCAAATTGTATCGTTATTTACGGTTACTGTCGGCTGAGGTTTTACAATAATTGCTCTTGAAGTTGCATCAATACAACCCGATGCGGAATTAACGGTAAGCGAAACCAAATAAGTGCCGGGAGTGGAATATGTTTTTGGCGGTGGGTTTTGCAAGGTTGAAGTTGTGCCGTCACCAAAATCCCATAAATAGCTTGTTGCCGTAATACTGTTGTTTGTGAAAGAAGTTGTTACCGACCCGCAACCCGTAGCATTAGAAACGGTGAATGCCGCTGATGGAGCCATTGTAAAAGTGCTTCCCGCGAAAGAGAAATTCAGTGAGCAGTTGCTTGAAGAAGTATATTGGTCAATGTAAATTACGTAGGTATTTCCTGCAGTAACAATAGCCCCTGAACAAATCTCTGCGGCAGTAGTGCCATTGCCGCCATTTACACAGCCGACATTGGGATCTGTTGTCGGTCCTTGCATACCCTGAGGTGAAGTTACAGGTGGAAAGATAAAATTGCCCGTGTAATTGTAATTACACTTCACAGGTATTCCCGGGCAGCCGTTTGTTATATCATAAACCGCCCAATCAAATTCTGTCGTATTCGGGTTGGTAGTGCAAACAGGTGTTGCACGCCAGTTGAGCAAGCCGCTTTGCCCAACGGTGAATTTGTAAATAATCGGTTTTTGCAATGGTCCGGCTGTAAAGCAAGGCGGTTGAAAACCATTCGAGCCGGCATCAACCGGTGATGAAAAATTATTCATATTGCAAAGCAAAACCGCATTGTTGCAGTCTTTTCCGCCCACTGCGGGTTGCTGATACGAATTTACACACAACTCAAAAGTGCCACCGCTGTTGGTAGTTGAAGAAACGTAAATGTAAACCCGCTTGCCCGTTGGATAAACCCAGTTCACGGTTGCTGTTGCCGCTCCGCTTGCCGCAACACAAGTGCTTATCAGGCTTCCGTTACATGAATCCGGTTTTAATGAAATAGTCAGATTTGACGCGGGTGTGGCGCCAATCGGTCTTGCGGTGATAATGTTATTTGGTCCTTCGGCAACGTAAGTAAACCAAACTTCCTGACTTCCTGCCGTTTCGCAGCTTGTTGTGTAGCTTCCGTCATCCGTTGCCCCCGCCAATGTGTAGTTGCCGCATACGTTTCCGCTTGCCGGAAGGGTAATTACGGTTGCATTGATACAATTGTCATTTGCCGGCTGCGCAAAAGCAATTGCCGATAAAAGAACACTGAACGATATGAGTAAATGTTTTCTCATGTTATTTTCCCTCCTGCGCTTTTTCTTTCGACTGAATTTCAGCTAAAGAATAAATAATTAAAGTGGTTTCGGGCGAAAGCTGTTTGATAACGCGCTTTGCCGCATCGCGGTTTTCGGTGATGATGTCCGCAAGGTTTGAAGGCATAGCAATAAAGCGGGCTGCGGTTTTAACCTCATAAGTGCCTTGCAGCCTTTCTAATTTTTCCTGCTGCGAAAGTTGTGTTTTTTCCTGCTGTTGAGCAATGCCTGCATGAACAAACAGCACCAACAAAAATCCTAAAATATACTTCTCCATAAATCAGTCAATGTTTCAAAACGGGCGGTAATATCGTTTAGATGAATGGTTTAAACAAATGGTGGGTTATGCGAAGAAAATATTTTTCCGTGATGAAGTTATGAATTATGAGTTTAGAGTTATGAGTTGGGTTTTCACTTATGTTGCAACGATAAATTTTTCACACGGAGCACACAGAGAACACGGAGTGTTTGCTTGCGCAAACTTATCTTTCGCGCAGAGGCGCGAAGAAATTCATAACTTATCTCTCATAACTCTAAATTCATCACTCTTATCGCACTATTACCTTCGCAAAAAACGATTTGCCTTTCAGCCAATAAACACCCGAAGGAATTTCACCGATAAAAAGTTCATTACTGTCGCTTTTTAAAACTGTTCTTCCAAACACATCCATCAAAATCAAGCCTTCACCTTCTGCATTTATGCGAACAGTTTCAAACCTGTTTACAGGATTCGGGTAAACAATAATTTTCTGTTCCGAAAAATCATCCGCAATGGATGAAGGATTATTTTGGTGAATCACGCCAATGGCATCCAAATCAAAACCGCTGCTTTCAAAAGGCGTTGGAAACGGGTCGTTTATTTTATTGCCGAAAGCATCGCGGGTTGCAAACTGTTCATCCATGCTGCCCACAACATCAATCACTTTTATGTGCGTGATGTTTTCTACATCCAATAAAGGATTTCCGGCAAGTTCTTCCAAATCAAACGGAGTGCCGAAACCCGCGCTGTACTTGCCTGCAAGGTTGTTCAGGTGCGTTGCATCCAATAAATCAAATGTGCCTTTTTGAACCGCAGTATCCGTAAGCGAATGAGCGGGAAAACGCACAAAGTCTATGCCGTTGCTGCTTACTTCTACTACTGCCAGTTCTAAAAACAATCCGTCAAAACTGTTTTCAAAAACAGCAAAGTCATAGCCTGCTCCATTGCGAATGGGATGCTCAAATGTGCAAATTGCAAAACCGCCATCGCCCAAACTCACCACACCCGAACCCGATTTGCCGATTGCCATTGTATCGTTTCCCGCGCTGGCAAATCCTAAAGTTGTATCTGCAATATTTTGGTAGCCGCGCGTTACCGTACAGGTTTTTGCCCAAGCCACAAATGCGCTGCTGTCTTTCCAAATTGCGGTGCTGCCTGCTTGCCCTGCGGGTGGCGCGTATTGGGCATGGATATTTGAAAAAAGAAAAAGAAAAAAAATAGTTGTAGAGAAGTGAGATATGAGAAGTGAGATATGAGATATACCGCGCTTCTGTGCAATCCGTAAATCTGTAAATCTGTAAATCAAAAATTCTAACTTCACTGGCACAATATTACAACCTTCGGGCTTCTTACATAATTGCTCAGATTGTTTGCGCGGTCTTTTATCAGCAAACCAAACTGAAGCGTGTCTTGCAATTTTAGAGGTGCGCAGGCAAAGCCCGGAGTTTCAAAATCAATTTCTCCCTGAATGGATTTTTGCTTGCCTTTTTCGGGGATGAAAGGCGTGCCGAAAGATTCCAAACAACTATCGCCATTGCGGATTACATAATAGAAAACGCTCAACGTTGGATTGCGGTAGATTCTTGCAAAAATGGAATCTGCCTGCGGTTTTGTTTTTGCAAAACTGCAATTGTCTGTGATGGAATCGGGCGGAGCAGTCGTGCCGTCTTTAATGCCGAAATCGCCATCGCCATCTTTAAATGACAACACAAATTTCAATGTTTGTCCGTTGCCGATTACCGTATCTGAAATTGATTTTAATTCAATGGAAGGCTCGATGGGAAATTGCGGCTCGTCTTTAACGCAGGAGGAAAGGAAAAGAATTATTGCAAATACAAACACACCCCTACCCCTCTCAAGAGGGGAAAAACAGCCGTTGCAAATTTGCGCGGCTATATTTATCATATTCTTATTCATTTTTATCTATGGTACGTCAGAAACCGGATAAATCAATTGCGATATACGTGTTTTGTGCAACTTTATTTCCAACAAATAAAACCCAAATCATCCTACTCAGGCTCGAAGCCTAACACAATCCTGAACTCGCCATATTTGGCGAAGATGTTTTTGCCTGCTTTCGGTGCACGATCCCAACCCAAACCATAGTCGAAACCAAGCAAGCCGAACATCGGCAGGAACACCCGAACACCCGCGCCAACCGACTTGCGCAAATCATAAGGACGATAGTCGCTGATGTTGTTCCAATAGTTACCGCCATCCATAAACAGCAAAGCATAAATAGTTGCCGAAGGATTGAGCGAAACAGGATAGCGAACCTCAAACGAAAACTTGTTGTAGATAGGCGAGCCACCGTTTGGCGTAAGCACCGGATAACCGCGCAAGCTCACAATATCACGCCCCAAAATCTGCGCGTTGGAAATACCATCGCCACCCAATTCAAAACGCTCGAATGGCGAGTAACCGATTTTCGGATTATACAAACCGAGAAAGCCCATTTTAGCACTGGTTTTAATTACCAGATTTTTCCAAACATTGACATACCACTCTGCTTTGAACTTCCATTTATGATACTCCACCCAGCGGTAGCGGTCGGCATTAGGCAGGTCGGGATTTGAGTAATCTAAATTTTTTCTGCCGCCAAACATATAGGAATAAGGCAAGGTCGCGCTCACCGTAAAATCAAAATTTGCGCCACGTGTCGGATACAAAGGTGCATCAATAGAGTTGCGCGAAATATTGAAAGAAAGGTGTAGGTTATTTGCATTTCCGTTATCAAAAATGAAGAACGAATTGGTGTAGTTGCTCAACTCATAACGCTGATAAGTAAGCGCGGCTTCAACCGTAAAAAAGTCATCGGGTTTTTTGAGGCGCGTTCCCAAAGCAACGGTTGCGGAAGTGGCAAGATATTTACCAAGCACTTTGTTATCAAGACCTAAATTGTTCAATCGTGTGCGGTTGAAACTTACTGTAAACGCATTAGGTTTTTTGCCACCCAACCAAGGCTCGGTGAACGAAAAAGTGTAGAACTGCGCCTGCAAACCCGAACTTTGCACACGAATACTCAATCGCTGTCCATCGCCTGACGGCAAAGGATTCCACGCTTTTTTATTGATGATATTTCTGATAGAAAAGTTGGTGAAAGTCAAGCCGAGCGTACCCACCAAACCTTGCCCCTGCCCGCCCCAACCGGCAGACAATTCCAATTGGTCGGAAGGTTTTTCGGTAACGCGATATTCAATGTCCACCGTTCCTTTTTCGGGGTTTGGAATAGGAACCATATCCAATTGCTGCGGGTCGAAATAACCAAGATTTACAATCTGCCGTTGCGAGCGCAACAAATCCGAGCGACTGAATTTATTGCCCGGCAAAGTGTACAATTCCCTGCGGATAACGCGCTCGTTAGTTTTGTTGTTGCCGATGATGCGCACGTCTTTGATAATCGCCTGCGGACCTTCGCTGATGCGCAATTCCACATCAATAGAATCGCCATCAATATTTACTTCCAAAGGCGTTACGCTGAAAAACAAATATCCGTCATCCATGTAAAGCGAACTCAAATCGCCACCGTTTTGGCTCATGAACAATTTTTCGTCCAACAACTTTTGGTTGTAAATATCACCGCGCCTGATGTTGATGATTCTGTAAATCAGCGAATCGGAATATTTGGTGTTTCCGTTCAAAAAAATGTTTCTGAAATAATATCTTCTGCCTTCGTCCACCGAAATAAAAATGTTCAGGTTACGCGAATCGGTAGCATAAACAGAATCATAAACAATTGTAGCATCGCGGAAGCCTTGCGTGTTGTAATAGTCAATGATTTTGCGCTTGTCGTCTTCGTATTCTCTGCGCTTGAATTTTGAACTCTTAAAGAAATTCAGATTCGCGTAGCGGTCAACATAATCGTAAATGCGCGTTGGCGAAATTTCCAGCAGGCGATACCAGTGTTTGCGCAGCGTGGTATCCTTAATATTTTTCTTGAAGTTTAAGATTTCATCCAAATCGAATTTCACTTTCTCTTTGGTGTCTTTCATGGTTTTGCGCAGCTTGTTTTCGGTTACTTGCTCAACGCCCGAAAAGTTGATGTAGTTGATTTTTACGCGCTGACCTTTATCCACCCACAACTCAACTTTCACGCTGTTCGGAATCAGCGAATCTTTCTTTTCGCGCACTTCTACAATAGTGTTCAGATAGCCTTTATCAATGTAATATGCTTTAACGGCTGTTGATGCCTGGCTCTTTACGCTTTCGGTTAAAATGCTTCCCGCGCGCAGGTCAATTTTTTTCTTCAAATCTTCTAAATCGCCCGACTTCACGCCTTTAATCGAATAGCGCGAAATGCGCGGACGTTCTTCTAATTTTATTATCAGAAAAATAAAATCGCCATCAATTCTTTCCACTTCAACAGACACAAAAGCAAACAATCGTTGCTTCCATAAATTTTTAATTGCCTTAGAAATATTTTCGCCCGGCACTTTGATTTTATCGCCCACGCGCAAACCCGAAAGCGTGGTTAGAATTTTATCATCCAAGAATTTTGTTCCCTCAACTTTGATGTT
>CAZSEG010000103.1:0-12058 GCA_964605875.1 uncultured Chitinophagaceae bacterium | reverse complement strand
GAAGTTGGGTTAGGGGTGTGTTTATTATTTTTTTACTTGCTCAATTTCCCCTTTCAACAACAGCACAGGTCTCCAACATCTACTGGGTACAATTCAACACAAAATCAGCCAATCTTTTTTTGCCCGAAAGTGCATTCCTTTCTCAAAAAGCTATTGAGCGCAGAACCAAACAACACATTCAGGTTAGTGAAAATGACTATCCTGTTTTTCAGCCCTACATACAATCAGTTGCAGGAATAGCAGATAGCGTTATTCATACTTTGAAGTGGTTCAATGCAATTACCATCAAAGTTGCAGACACCAATAAATTGAGCGCCATCCGCGCGCTTGGTTATGTAAAAACGGTTCAACGCATTGATATTCCCGTAAGCAGCGCAAAGCAATTGGAAGAAAAACTGAAAGTTGATTTGCAATACACCGCAGCAACCACAAATACTGATTACGGCAGCGCAGAAAATCAAACAACCATGCTTCGTTTGAATAAACTGCACGAGGCAGGCTACAAAGGCAAAGGCATTTGCATTGCAGTGTTCGACAATGGCTTTACAAACGTGAATCAACTGCCCGCCTACAAAAATGTTTTTGATGAAAACAGGGTTTTGTTCACTTACGATTATGTAAACAGAAAGCAAAATGTTTTTGGAGGAGGCACGCATGGTTCGTATGTATTTTCAACCATTGCAGCCAATGAACCAAGTAAATTCGTAGGCACCGCGCCCGAAGCAGATTTCCTTTTGTTCATTACCGAAGATGATAATAACGAAACTATCATGGAGGAATTGCATTGGGCAGAAGCGGCAGAAAAAGCCGACAGCATCGGTGCAGATATTTTCTCTACTTCATTGGGTTACATTACTTATGAAGATAACTTTCCTAATCGCAGTTACGGTGATATGACGGGCAACAGCACCATTATTACACAGGCTGCTAATATTGCTTACAGCAAAGGAATTTTAGTAATAAACAGTGCAGGAAACGAAGGCGGCAAATCATGGAAATACATAGGTGCGCCTGCCGATGGAACGGATGTGTTTTCTATTGGTTCAGTAGATGACAAAAGAGAAATTTCCAATTTCAGCAGCCGCGGACCCAATGCATCAGGTCAGTTGAAGCCGGAGGTTTGCGCACAAGGTGGCAGGGTTGCCGTTTTAGATGCCGGAGGGTTGCCGGCTTTAAGCGCAGGCACTTCATTTTCATGCCCGATAATTGCAGGCAGCGCAGCTTGTTTAATGCAGTCAGCACATACGAAATCGGCTAAAGAAATTAAAGAAGCAATCATTAAAAGCGCGCATCTGTTCAACATGCCAAACAACGATTACGGCTATGGTATTCCAAACTTTTTCAGTGCCTATATTTCACTGAATAATAAGTTTGATTCCTTGGTTTCGGGCAAAACAAATCTGCAAGTGTTTCCCAATCCATTGCAGGCAAACTCACAGTTATTTTTGCGCAATGCTAAAGAGGGCGAAATAAAAATTGAGTTGGCTGACCTAAGCGGCAAAGTGATTCACAAAACAACAGTTGCAACACTGGCAAATGAATTGAATTTGATTCCGCTCACTTTCACCGATTTACTTAGCGCAGGAGAATATCTGCTCCGTGTAATTACACCAAGCGAAAAGAAAACACTGCGGGTAGTAAAGACGGATGAATGATTCTTGAAACGAACTTTTCCAAAATTTTAAACTTTGGAAAAGTTATTTGAAATTATTTAGCCTTCAGTTGCTCCCGCAAAAACTGTATTTCTTCTTGCAAATGAACAATCAATTTTTCGTAAGCATTTTTCTCACCTTCGCTTAATGACTTGTTGACCACAATACCATTATCATGGTTACTGATGTGATAGAAAACCGTCTTCTCATCAAAGTTCAACAGGTCTTCGGCTTCACTTCCAGCGCATCGGCAATTTGGTACAGGCGGTCAACCGACAGCTTGGTTTCTTCGTTTTCAATTTTACTGTATGCCTTGGGTGAGATGTCTAATTTTTCCGCAAGAAAATCCTGAGAGTAATTTTTAATCTCTCTTATCCTGCGAATTTTATGCCCTATGACCGTTACAAACAATCAAACCGTAAATGCTTTGGTTATTCAAAGCGGGGCAAATGTTGTGGTTAATGGCAGCAGCATTACCTTAACCGTAAACGGTAACTATCATAACAAAGGCGGTAATATCAATGCCGTAAACGGAGCAACGGTTATTTTTAACGGCAACGCCTACAACGCTTCCAACAAGCGCATCACCAACACAAGCAGCTTCAAAGTAAAGAGCGGAATTAAGATGCCGTGATAGTGTAAAAATACTATTACTCCGTATCGCTCCGGCTTATTTGTTATGTATTTTCGGTTCACAGAATCTGCGATAATTTGCAAATATTGCTTGGATGATAGTCGTGGAACGGCTTCACAACCTGCAAATCTCCCGCACCAAACTTCTTTTTGCCACAGGCAACATGGTTTCGGGCAAGGGATACGACATTTTGAACTCTACGGCATAAGTTGCAGGATTGGGCAGGTTCTTTTGTGTTTTAATCAGCTCGTAGCGGATGGTTTCGTAGTTCTTTGTAACCGATATTTTATAGTCGGCAATGTGCGTGGTTTTGATGTCGCGATATTGCTCTTTGTAGTTTTCAAAAAGCGTAATTTCATATTGATAAACACTTATGAGTTTATGCAGGTAATCGTTCAGAAAAAAGTAGCCTTCGTCCGTTCGCAAAGGTTGAATCCCGACAGGGAAAATTTCCAGTTGATGCTCAACTTCTTCGTATAATTCTTTTCCTGTATTCAGCTTGCTTTTCATTTCCGCAAGCCCAAATTCTACTATTTCATTTAGCTCTTGCATCAGCGCATCATCCGCCAACACACTTTCATATTTTACTTTAAACTGTTCAAAATCCAGCCGCGAAATTTCTTTCGGAAAACTTTCTGCCATCAGTTTTTTTTGCGTGGCAAACAATTGCAGATGCTCATAGTGCGTAATGAGTTCAGCCAATTTTGGATACAACTTTTTCTCACCAAACATATTGGATGTTTCCTGAAGAAATGCAAGCAGTTGATACTTCTTGTATTCAAAATCTATCCATCCTTCGGTTAGCCAGTGATTACTTAATGCAGCCATAACAATCTCCTTTTGGTTACTTGAACGAATTTACGTGAAGGAAGTTATACCGGATATAGATGTTTGGGAATCTTTTGCACGGTCAGCGGCTGTTTTGCAGCGTATTCCAATCATTTTTGCATACACATTAAATTTATTTATATGCAATATTATTTTTGAAGTAATGGCTTATTTTCGGCAATCAACAAATATTTTTCAATAAAATTTTGCGGTAACGCTTTAAGAAATAGCTTTGCAGCCGCAAAAAACAAGCAAAATGTTAACACAAAGGAAAAAAGCAATAGAAACAGTAGTAAACCGCGAAGCGGTAAAACCAAGATTGGCAGGAAACAAGGTTTCTGACTATTACGGACAAAACGTTTTCAACGACAAAGCCATGCGCGAATACCTAAGCGATGATGCTTACAAAGCAGTTCGCAACGCTATAAGTACAGGCAGCAAAATCAATCGCGAAATTGCCGATGCCGTTGCAGCAGGCATGAAATCGTGGGCAATCAAAAAAGGCGCAAATTCTTATACGCACTGGTTTCAACCGCTTACGGGTTTAACTGCCGAAAAGCACGATATGTTTTTTCAACCAAAAGGCGATGAAGCGATTGAAGTGTTTAGTGGCGATGCGTTGGTGCAACAAGAACCCGATGCTTCATCGTTTCCAAGCGGAGGTATCAGAGCAACTTTTGAAGCAAGAGGCTACACAGCTTGGGATCCGAGTTCTCCGGCTTTCATCATGGAAATTGGCGATGGCAAAACGTTGTGCATTCCTACGATTTTCATTTCGTACACAGGCGAAACATTAGACTACAAAGCGCCATTATTAAAAAGCTGTGCATTGTTGGAACGCGCGGCTTTGCCTGTGGTGCATTTGTTCGATAAAGATGTAACAAAAGTTACCGCCACATTGGGTTGGGAGCAGGAGTATTTTGTGATTGACGAAGCGTTGTATTATGCGCGTCCCGATTTGTTGGCAACGGGCAGAACGTTGTTGGGCGCATCTTCTGCAAAAGGTCAGCAATTGGAAGATCATTATTTCGGCACAATTCCCGAAAGAGTTTACGGCTATATGCTTGATTTGGAAGTGGAGTGTCATAAATTGGGAATCCCTGTTCGCACACGTCATAACGAGGTTGCGCCATCGCAGTTTGAGTGCGCACCGATGTTTGAAGAAGTGATTGTGGCGGTTGATCACAACCAGTTATTGATGGATGTGATGGAGCGCGTTGCCCGCAGACACAAGCTGCGCGTTTTGTTGCATGAAAAACCTTTTGCAGGCATCAACGGAAGCGGCAAACACAACAACTGGAGTTTGAGCACAGACACCGGAAAAAATCTTTTGAGTCCGGGCAAAACGCCAAAAAATAACATCCTGTTCATCGCGTTTTTTGTGAACGTTTTGAAAGCGGTGAGTGAGTATGGCGATTTGCTGCGCGCATCCATTGCAGGCGCGGGAAATGACCATCGCTTGGGCGCAAACGAAGCGCCTCCGGCAATCATTTCTGCATTCATCGGTTCGTACATGAGCAATGTGTTGGATGAAATTGAAAAGCGCGTTGCCAAAGGAAAATATGATGAACTGGCGAACGCAACTTTGAAGTTGGATATTCACAACAAAATTCCTGATGTGTTGTTGGATAATACGGACAGAAACCGCACATCGCCTTTCGCTTTCACGGGCAACAAATTTGAAGTACGTGCCGTTGGTTCTACTGCAAACTGCGCTTCTACAATGACTGTGATGAACACCATCATGGCGCAGCAATTGCTTGACTTTAAAACAGAAGTTGATAAATTGATTAAAGGCGGAGAAGGCAAGGAAGGCGCTATTATGCGCGTGATTCGCCAGTATATTACCGATAGCCGCAAGATTTGTTTTGAAGGGGACGGCTACAGCGAAACATGGGCAAAAGAAGCCAAGAAACGCGGCTTGAACAATGTGAAAACAACGCCTTACGCGCTCGACTTTTTGGTTCAGAAAAAGTACAAAGATGTATTCATTAAAAATGGCATTTTGAGCGACAGGGAAATTGTTGCGCGTTATGATGTGGAGAATCACAAATACACTTTGAAAATAAATATCGAAGCGACTACACTTGCCGATATTGCCGTGAATCAAATCATTCCTGCCGCATTGGAATATTCCAACAAACTGATTTCAAATATTCAGGGATTGAAAGCGGTGGGTGTGCCTGCGACTGCATCAAAAGCGCAAAAAGAATTGGTTACGCAAATTGCCGGCAGCGTTAATGCCATCAAAACAGGAACAGATAAATTGTATGTTGCTATTGAGGGTGCGCACAAAGCGAAATCAACTGCCGATGAAGCAAAATACTATTGCGATAAAGTGAAACCTTTGATGGATGCTTTGCGTGTGGACATTGATAAATTGGAAGGTGTTGTGGATGATTCAACTTGGCCCCTGCCGAAATACAGAGAGATTCTTTTCATCAGATAGAATTGAATTCATGCAAACAAAAAAGGCGACTTCGCAAGAAGTCGCCTTTTTTGTTTTTAATAATTTGAATTACTCAATCAAAATATTTTTTGAAGCAACACCTTCGGTTGTTCTTAATTGTACTGCATACAATCCTTTTGAAAGCGCACTCAAATCAAATTGATTTGAGTAAAAGCCCGAAGCATCAACAGGTTTTGTGTAAACAACTTTACCGTTCATATCAACAACATTCAGGTTGCCTTTCACACTGTTTCCGGTATTTAGCGTAAACACAAAATTACCGTTGCTTGGATTTGGATAAACAGCAATTGCCGCATTTAATTCAGCACTGAAATCTTTAATTCCGGTTGATTGCGTACATGGCGCACCTTGCTCAATCACCCTAACATAATAATCTCCAAAAGGAGAGAAGCGATTCAAACTTCCTGTGTAAACATAAGGCGTATCAATAGCTCCGATAACCGGAGGGTTTGCCGTGATGCGAAACCAAACTGTTCCCCATGCAGTTAAATCATACTGACCTGCCGCAGCAGTAGTTGTGCCCGAAAAATTCATACATCCATTGCCGCCACCAGGAATTACATTCGGACTTTTCGCCCAGTTTATTCCGGTCGGCAAACCTGTAATCGAATCAATTCTTACGGAATCAACACGAATATCTGCCGTTACTGAAAAGCCCGCAACAGTGATTGTCGTATCGCCATCGGATTGAATTTTTCCTTGAATCGTCTGGTCGTAAGGAACAGTTCTTTCTATGCAGGGAAGGTCTTCCTTAGTTGGGTTTGCACCCGGTGTTGTTTGCGCAGAAGGATCAACGGTGCATTGCGCGTTTGCAAATAAAATTGTTGCTGAAAAAGCAATTAGCGTAAAGTAAAATTTTTTCATTGTTTAATTTATTGAGCGATGAAAATACAAATTATGACTTAAACTTTTGAAAACCATTTAAAACCATAAGCGTATTTTTCTCATTACGGGCATTTCATCTGATATTCGTTTTACATTTCAGATGCACAAGCGCTTCAAAAATTTTCTTGTATTCATTTTAATTGGCATAGCAACTTTTGCGCTGCTGAATTTTGCTTTTCCGTTATCAACCTTACCGTCATACTCTAAAATTATTTACGACAGAAAGGGCGATGTAATTCATGCCTATTTATCGCCCGATGATAAGTGGCGCTTTAAAACAGAGTTGAAAGAAATATCACCGCTGCTTAAAAAAGCATTGTTAGAAAAAGAAGATAAATACTTCTACTACCATTTGGGAGTCAATCCCGCTTCGATGTTGCGGGCATTGATGAAAAATGTGTTTAGAATGAAACGCACTTCGGGCGCATCCACCATCACGATGCAGGTGGCGCGTATGATGGAACCTAAGCGAAGAACGTATTTCAATAAAGCGATTGAAATTTTTCGCGCGTTTCAGTTGGAATGGAAATATTCAAAGGATGAAATCTTTCAGTTGTACATCAATCTTGTTCCTTACGGAGGAAATATTGAAGGCATAAAATCCGCAGCATTGCTTTTTTTCAATAAGTCGCCCGACCATTTAAGTCTGGCAGAAATTACGGCATTGTCGGTAATTCCCAACCGCCCGTCTTCATTAAAACTTGGCGTAAACAATGATGCTATTGTAACCGCAAGAAATAAATGGCTGAATTATTTTCTTGAATCAAAAACCTTTGATAAAAAGGAAATTACCGATGCGCTGGATGAGCCTTTAAATGTTCGCAGAAACGCATTGCCGAAATTTGCCCCGCACTTTTCGTTGCGCATAAAAAATACGGATGCGGTGAATATTCGCACCACCATTGATTTAGAAACACAGCGTAAAGCCGAAAAAATAGTTTTTGATTATGCACAAAAACTTCGTGCATACAACATTCAAAATGCGGCTGTTTTAGTAATAGACAATGCAACGCATGAAGTGATTGCATACATTGGTTCAGCCGATTTTAGCAACGCAGCAGATGGCGGGCAAGTGGACGGCATTCGCGCAATCCGTCAGCCTGGCAGCACTTTAAAACCTTTGCTTTACGGCTTGTGTTTTGACAATGGTTTGCTGACGCCCAAAACGGTTATTGCCGATGTGCCCACAAATTTTGACGGCTACTACCCTGAGAATTACGACAGTAAATTTCGCGGTGCAGTTACGGTTCAATACGCGCTCGAAAATTCATTGAATATTCCTGCGGTGAAAGCACTGAATTTACTTGGTAAAGAAAAACTGATTTGGCAGTTGGAAAAATGTCGTTTCGGGCAAATAAAAAGAGATGAAAAAAAGTTAGGCTTATCTATGATTTTGGGCGGCTGTGGCGTAACGCTCGAAGAAATGACTTCGCTTTTTTCTGCCATTGCAAACAATGGAGTTTATGCTCCGGCAAACTTTTTGCTGAATCAAAACAGAGGTGTCAGTGATACTATTTTATCGGCATCTTCATCCTTCATGCTTACTGAAATTTTATCTCAAATTGCGCGCCCCGATTTGCCGACAAACTGGGAAGGCAGCACCAAACTTCCGCGTATTGCATGGAAAACAGGAACGAGCTACGGCAGGCGCGATGCGTGGAGCGTTGGCTTCAATAAGCGGTTTACGATTGGCGTGTGGGTGGGCAATTTCAGTGGCGTTGGTGTGCCCGAATTAAATGGCGCTGCCATTGCAACGCCTTTGCTGTTTCAGCTTTTTAATACCATTGATTACAACTCGCCAAACGAATGGTATGCCATGCCGCGCGAATGCGGCATCCGCAGTGTGTGCAGCGAAACAGGTTTAATCCCCAATCATTTTTGCGAAAACATAGTGAACGACTATTTTATTCCCTTGCAATCATCCAATAAAGTCTGTGAGCATAAAAAAGAAATGGTGATTAGCGCCAACGAAAATTTTTCTTATTGCACAGATTGCATGCCTGAAAATGGATACAAAAAAAAGTGGTACGCATCACCTGCACCTGAATTGCAATTTTGGTTTGCAGAAAATAATGTTCCATACAACAAAGTGCCGCCACACAATCCCGATTGTGAAAGAGTATCTGATGCAGGTGCGCCTAAAATAGTTTCACCCGTAAATAACAACGAATATCTTTTGGATAAGCAAAGCCCTGAACCATTGCAGCTAAATTGCCAGACAGATGCAGAAGTGAATAATGTTTTTTGGTATATCAACAACAAACTATTGCGCAAGGCAAAAGCAAACGAGAAAGTATTTTTTACTCCCGAAGAAGGCTCGGTAAAAATTTCATGCACGGACGACAAGGCAAGAAATACAGATGTTTGGATTAAAGTGAGGTATGTGAAACTGTAATATCAATTCAACTCACTTTCTCGCCCTTAAATACACACTCCCCAAAGGCTTTCTGATTTCAACTTCATAAAGCGAACCATCGCGGTAGCGGTAGATATTTGTAACATCATTTATCTTGTTCGTGTATTCGCCCGGAGCGGTTTTGGCAAAGGCTGCAAACACGCCCATCCGCTCCGAAAAAACCTGCTTTTGATGGATGGGTTCCGAAAAATATAACTCCATTGAAGAGAAAGTAATCGGCTGCGTTACGCGCGAAATTTCCGCTTCTTTTTTAATTAAATAGCCTTGCGCATCTTTTATGATTTCGGTAATTACCGATGTGCCGTTTGTAATTACTTTGCAAAGCGAGTTGTAGAGTTTGCCGCTTAAATAAGTTGCGTCAAATTCCATATCGCTGCTGCGATTCGTAAATAAAACTTTTGCGTGGGAAACACTTTTTAAACGATAGTTGCATTGTCCTGTTCCGTCCTCCGTTTTCACAACAACAGTTTCGCCAATCACATTGCCGAGCAACACAATATCAAAACTCTTTTTCTGAGAAAAGCCGAATGAAAAAAACAATAAGCAGAAGCCGACAAAACAAGTGCGAATCACAGTTGGCGAATATAAATACCGCAATGGTTTTTTCGCACATAATTCCGTTAAATAAAAAAAACATTTACGTTTGTGGTAAAAGGAATCACCATGAATGATGACAAAATAATCTTCTCTGAAAAAGTTGCAGCCGGAAAGCGCACTTATTTTATTGACCTGAAAGAAAATCGTCAGGGCGATAAGCTCTTAAAAATAACCGAGAGCAAAAAAGACAATGGTGATTTTGTGCGCCACAGCATTTTAATTTTTCAGGAAGACTTTGAAAAAATATTCGAGGCTTTGGAAAAAGTTAAGAGGGAAATAAAATAACGTGAGTTCAGTAACCGTAATATACTTTAACCACATAGAAACATAGTTTTTTTCTTTATAACCGACTATGTTCAAAACTTGTTTTGACTATGTAAACTTTAGTCTTTTTGATTTCACGCAGAGTAGAAGAGTACACAGAGTGTTTGCTTACACAAACAAATTCCTCGCAACACTATGTTTCTATGTGGTTTCAAGCATTGAGAACATCTTAAAATACCCTCAAGTCTTTTGTTTTTTCTTGCGAGCCGCAGGAAAAAGAACATTGTTCAATATCAGCCTGTAGCCAGGGCTGTTGGGATGCAAATCTAAATTGGTAGGCGGGTCGCCCACTAAGTGCTGATAATCTTCGGGGTCGTGTCCGCCATAAAAGCTCCACATTCCTTTGCCGTATTCGCCATGAATATATTTCGCTTCATCGTAGGTTTTGTTTTGACCCATTACTAAGGTGCTGCTCTTTACATATTTCTTTTTAAAAGCGGTGGTTTGCCCTAAAAATCCTTTTACGGTTTTGGTATGGTTTTGAGTAAGCATGGTTGGCACCGGATCCCATTTTGCGCTGAAATCAAACAAGGTGAAATAGTCTAAATCTTTCGGAACCTGCCTGCCGAACTGCGCGTCAATATCACTGTATTCATACTCATAAGGATTGGTGCGCAAATTAAATTTTTCAAACGCAAAACATTTATCGTATTCTAATTTTTGTTGCGCCTGCGGGTCTTGCCCGTCTCCGTCATACATAACATCGCAGATGTCGGTATTTTCGGCTGCAAGGGCAATGTCGTAACTATCGGTTGCGCTGCACATGGCAAACATAAAGCCACCGCCAAACACAAAATTTTTAATCGCTTGCGACACCGCTAATTTCAATTTGCTTACTTTACTGAAACCTCTGCGCGTTGCAATGGCTTCCAAATCGCTGACCTGCTGCTTGTACCATTCGGCACTGTTATACATACCATAAAATTTGCCGTATTGCCCTGTGAAGTCTTCGTGATGCAAATGCAGCCAGTCGTACAAATTCAGTTTGCCATCTAATATTTCATCATCATAAACAATTTCGTAAGGAATTTCCGCATAAGTAAGCACAAGCGTTACGGCATCATCCCAGGGCAATTTTCCTTTGGGTGAATACACGGCAATCTTTGGCGCTTTCTCCAATTTCACCACATCCATATTTGCTTCAGGGTTCGCTATTTCGCTAAGAATACCTGTGTATTGTCCATCGGCAATTACTTCATACGACACACCGCGTATTTTACATTCATCCTCAATTTGCTTTGCATAAGGTGTAGAAAAACTTCCCCCGCGATAGTTCAGCAGCCAATCGGCTTCCACACCTTGTTTTAAAGTCCAGTATGCAATGCCGTAAGCCTTCATGTGGTTTTTTTGAACCAAATCCATTGGTATAAGGATGCGCGCGGCAAACAAGCTATTGCCGAAAAGCAATATCGTTATGAAAAGAAGAAAATTAAGTTGCTTCATAATTTGTGGTAAAGATAATGAACTTGTAGTTATCAGTTGCGAGTAGCGAGTAGCAAGTTCTCGTTACCCGCAACTCGCTACTCGTAACTGATTCAATTTTTCCCGCTTAATATCTAAGTTTGCGGCAATGCGCATCGGTTTATTTTTCGGTTCTTTTAATCCTGTTCACAACGGGCATTTAATTATTGCCAGTTATATTGTTGAAACTACCAACCT
The DNA here is from genome assembly GCA_964605875.1 of uncultured Chitinophagaceae bacterium. GTDB lineage: Bacteria > Bacteroidota > Bacteroidia > Chitinophagales > LD1 > UBA7692. The sequence continues at coordinate 593 of CAZSEG010000103.1, read as the reverse complement.
TGACCAGGTGTGGTTTGTGGTAAGTCCGCAAAATCCTTTCAAGCAAAAAGATACTTTGCTGAATGAATATGACCGACTGCATTTGGTGCAGTTGGGCATTGGCGACAATCCGAAATTGCGCGCCAGCGATATAGAATTTAAGTTGCCCAAACCATCCTATACTATTGACACGCTTACCTATCTGAAAGAAAAATTTCCGCAACACAGCTTTGCTTTGATTATGGGCAGCGATAATCTGCAATCGTTTCATAAATGGAAGAATTACGAAATGATTTTGGCAAACCACGAACTGTTTGTTTACAAGCGCAGAGGCTTTGAGGGGCATCAATTGGCGCGCAGCGAAAACGTGCATATTCTGGACGTGCCGCTGTTAGAAATTTCTGCATCTTTTATTCGCGAAAACATCGGCAAAAAAATTTCCATGCAATATTTTCTGCCCGAAAAAGTTTGGGAGTATATCAAAGGGAGCAGCCTGTATAAATAAGTTGTGCGGAAAAAACTTTGCACTTCCCATTCTATTATTATTTTCGTACGCACAAACAACAAATAGTAACACACAGCTATGACATCAATTTTAAATAACTTATATTCCT
>CAZSEG010000102.1:11855-12129 GCA_964605875.1 uncultured Chitinophagaceae bacterium | reverse complement strand
ATGAATACAAAATGAAATTTATGGTTGTTGTAAGTTTATCGTAAGTAGTGTCTTTGCGCACGGCAAGCGAAACGCCCATCGGAATTGAAATTCCATAAATTAAAATGAATGCAATTAAATTCAGCAACAACGTCCATTTCAAAGCATCGCCAAGAATAGAAACCACAGGGCGACCATCTAAATACGAGTAACCGAAATCGCCTCTGAAAAATCCTCTCGATGTTTTTGTCGGGTCGGTCGGTTCACTGAACCAAGGCGCATCGCCAAACAGCCA
>CAZSEG010000102.1:8309-11845 GCA_964605875.1 uncultured Chitinophagaceae bacterium | reverse complement strand
GGTGATATTGATTGCCCGTTCCATACCAATGAAAAGCAGGAATATATTTTGCCGAAGAAGATGCTTTTGAAGTAACGGCAGAATAGGCATCATTCACTTTTTTTACAAAAGGAATTATATCTTCTAAACTGTTGTATGCAACTGTCGATCCATCTGTTTGTGTAATCTGAACTGATTGATTTACCGCATCGTTAATGCGTTTCAAATGTTGTGTAATATCGCCATTGTCGGAACTTCTGTAAAGGTCGTTACACGCTTCGCGGATGTTGCGCGAACGGTCGAAGGTATTGTTGTCAATAGTATCAATCGGTCTGTCGAACAAAGAAAACTCCAATGCTTTTGCCGAATGATAATACGCGCTGATTTCGTTCCAGTTTCCATACTGCTCAATCAGGCGGGTAAGCGTTTCTCTTTCCTCTTTTTTGTAAACTTTGTAAAGCGTATCGGGAAAGGCTTTTGATGTGATTGAAAAATAAAACGCAGGTAAATCTCTGCCGAGTTTTTTGTTCAAATCAATGTATGCCTGTTCGCCTGCAATTTTCTCTGAAGATTGCCCGCTGGAGCCGCCCAAGCCGCCTTTGAGTTTCAATTCAACAGGGTCGCCCGGAGCCATTTGGCTTAACACAAAAGTGAGCAGAGAAATTACCAAAAAAGTTGGTATGAAATATATTATCCGCTTGAGTAGGTATGTAAACATATTTGATAAAAAACAGCACCGCGTTTAGCGGTGCTGCAACATTATTTTAATTGAATTAAAGACCAAAATCAGGATCTAACTTAAACTCTTTTGCAAGATAACCCGGGCGGCAAACACGCGCAGTGCCATTGGTAAAACGCTTGTGAATTGCCACTTTATTCAACGGAGTGGACATGAAAATATAAGGCTGCGCTTCATACACCAAACGCTGAAATTCTTTGTAGTATTCGTTGCGTTTTTCTTCGTTCAATTCATAACGTAATTTGTCAATTACTTCATCGCTTTTTTGGTCGCCAAAACCAACGTAGTTGCTGCCTCCGTTGTAAGAAGAAGTGTGCCAGATTTGTTTAGGGTCATCGCTCAACGGATGAGAAATCCAGTTGCCCAGATACGCTTCAAAATTGTGCGCTTTTATTTCATCCAAAAACACCGTCCATTCTTTTTGAGCAATGTTTATTTCAACGCCCGCTTTTTTGCAGTTTTCCTGATACAACAAAAGAATACGTTCCGCAACTTCATTGCCGCTTGGCAATTTCACCGTTATCGAAAGTTTTACATCTTTTCCGTTGATTTTTTTATCACGAACGCCATCACCGTTAGAATCTTTCCAACCGGCTTCGTCCAACAATTTATTGCCTTCGGCAACATCAAAAGGAATCAACTTTAAGTCATTATTATAGTAAGGGCGTTGAGGGCTTGTAGGTCCTGCAATTCTTGTAGCCAAACCGTAAGAAATTTTCTCGATAATTTGATCAACATCAATCAAATAAGCCAACGCTCTGCGGGTTTTCACATCGTTCAACTTAGGGTCGCGCATATTCAAACCGATGTATGAATAAACCAACTGTGTAGGTTTATCCAAGTTGTATTTCGTGTTGATTTTTTCATCTTTTTCCAACTCGATAAAATCTTTGGTTTTGAAAGTTGTAACCACATCCAGATTCTCTCCTTTCAAAGCGGCAAGCGCAGCACTTTGGTCGTTGATGATTTCAAAAATAATGCGGTCGGGAAAGTTGGCGTATTCGGGGTTTTCTGATGCGATAGCTTCGCCCCAATAGTTATCTTTCTTTTTAAGAATAACGCGCTGTCCGGTAATCCATTTTTCCAATTTGTAAGGACCCGCGCCCAACACGCCTTCCGGCTCGCGGGCAAATTTTTCTGAATTGAACTGCTCGGCAAATTTGATGATGTCTGCATTGCCTTTCAATTTTTCAACTTCTTTAATATCGCTCAATTGCTCATAAGTGAATTTACGCATGAGTTTTTCGGGGTCATACAAATATTCGGGGAAAGGCGTAATCGCGCTCCACACCTCGCTTTGGAAATATTTTCCTTCACACAGGAAAGTAAACTTGCGGTTGTTGTCTTCATAAGTTTTTATCTCTTTAATAAAGTCGTAATAAGAGCGCAAATGCTCGCAATCCACTTTCGGATTTTTGATTGTTTTCAAAGTAAATATTACGTCATCAACTGTTATCGGAGAACCGTTATCCCACTTCGCAATGTCGCGGATTTCATAAGTAATTGAAAGACCGCCTTTGTATTTTCCTTCGTTGATTTCCACAATTTCCGGACGGGCTTTTGCCAAACCCGGAACGATTGCGAACGGAGAATCCAACAAATTATCCGTGAGGCTTGCAAAAATATTGCGCTCGATTTCGCTTGCGTTGCCCGATGTGGAAGTGATGCCGTTGAGTTTGTCAGGGTCTGCGCTGATGTGGATTTTCACTTCATTCACTCCCGCGCGTTTGCTTTTCACGCCCGATGACTTTTTGCCGCCACCGCCACATGAATAAAGACCGATAGAAACAGCCAATACAGCAAGTACCAGCTTAGTTGAGATTTTGTAATTCATAAAAACTTGTGTTGTTCTTTTTTTAAGTAAAGCCGCCAAACCTACATGAATTGGATATTATTAGCAAATCGGCTTTTGAATAATTCCAAAATGACTGTTGTTTCTGCTTGTTATCGCCCGATAAAAAGTTTACTGATTTTATTTTTCCTTCATTTGCCGCAATGAAACTGTCGGTGATTATTCCTGTTTACAATGAGGCAAAAACAATTGCCGAGTTGATAAGGCGTGTGCAGGCAGTGGCGCTAGAGAAGGAAATTATTTTGATAGATGATGGTTCAAGCGATGAAACATTTGCCGTTGCAAAAACATTTGAAAACGAAAATTTCATTGCTGTTCAGCACAAAGAAAATCAAGGCAAAGGTGCAGCAATTCGCACTGCGCTGCAATATGTAAAAGGTGATATGGTGATTATTCAGGATGGCGATTTGGAAACCGAGCCTAATGATTACATTCATTTAGTTAAACCGATAATTGACGGAAAAGCAAAGGTTGTTTACGGTTCGCGCAACCTGAACCCGACAGCGGGAAACCGTTATTGGCTCTATGATTTGGGGGGTAGGTTCATTTCGATGTGGACGAATTTTTTATACCAACAAAATATTACAGACGAGGCAGCTTGCTACAAAGTTTTCAGAACTGAAATCATTAAAAATATTCCGCTTACCTACAATCGTTTTGAGTTTTGCCCCGAAGTAACTGCGCGTGTTTCTAAAATGGGAATTAAGATATTTGAGTTGCCGATGCACTATTATCCGCGCTCGTTTTCCGAAGGAAAAAAAATGAAATGGACGGATGGATTAAAAGCATTTTGGGTATTGCTGAAACTTAGATTTACCGATTAAATGAATCATAAACCAAACCACATAGAAAAATAGTTGATTAATTGAATAAATTATGCGTTGTGATGAAATTCTCTGCGCCTCTGCGAGAAACATCAATTTGTGTCAGCAAACACAGAAAAAATCGCGTTCACCCGAACTTAAA
>CAZSEG010000102.1:0-8299 GCA_964605875.1 uncultured Chitinophagaceae bacterium | reverse complement strand
AATGTAGATGGTTTCGCCCGTAATGTATTTGGTTTGTTCGGCACAAAGAAAAGTAGTAAGTGTAGCCACTTCGTCCACCGAGCCGAGCCGCTTGGCAGGCACGGTATCTTCCATGCCGCGCTTGAACGCTTCGGGATACTGCTCCATGCCGCTGGATTGTATGAAGCCGGGCGCGATGGCATTGATATTGATGTTGTATTTGCTCCACTCTACGGCAAGGCTCATGGTGAGATTGGCAACGCCCGCACGCGCAGCACCTGTGTGCGCCATACCCGGAAAACCCCTGAACATATTGGCAATGATATTTACAATCACACCATTTTTTTGAGGAATAAAAAAGTGATTGGCAATGGCGTGCGTAACATTCCAAGTTCCGTTCAAATTGTTGTTTACAACGGCAGCAAAACCTTTGGGCGAAATATTTTCGGCAGCCGAAGGAAATTGTCCGCCTGCATTATTTACGAGTATATCCAAACTGCCTTCGTTTGCCTTTATGTTCTGCGCCAATGCTTCCACTTGTTCGGCATCGCGAATGTCGCATACGGCATAACGCACCGTGCCGAATGTGCTTAGTTCAGTAGTTGCTTTTTGCAGTTTATCTTCCTTGCGCGAGGTGATAATCACCTTTGCGCCCAATGAAAGCAGTTGTTTGGTTATAGCATAACCAATGCCGCTGCCGCCTCCGGTTACCAATGCAATTTTATGTTGAAACAGATTCGATTGAAACATGAATATCTTTTTTGAAGGTGAGCCACGAGCGGTAAATAAACTGTATCATAATTATCTGCGCTCATGCAAAGAAGCGGACAAAAGCAATCACTATTTAAAAGTAACCGTAGCCACAAACGTGCGCATCAGTTCATCTTTAAAATTCACTCTGTTTTCTGCCAGTTCTGCATTGAACAAATTGATGGTAGCGGTAACGGCTTCTTCAAGTTTTTTGTTGTCGCCTTTCAAAGGTTTTATTCTGCCCACCCAACCGTCAGGATACATACCGAAGCGCACATTTACAGTTCCTGCATAATCGCCTGCGGTAGTTGCAGCAGGTAATTTTTGCAACAAATAATCCTGCATCACCCCTGCCAATCGCGAAAGTGTTTGTGTAGATGCCTGCTGGGTATTTTCGGGATGCACAACTACCGAAATATTGCCCAGCGTTTTTTCATCCATTGTGGCATTACCCGAAGCATCAATATTGAAAATAACATTGCATGAAATTGGTTTGCCATTGCTTATGGCAGGCGCCCAGCGCGGCATATTTGCAACTAAGGATTCAGCTTCTTTTGCAAGTTGTGTATTAGGACTGTTGTGCGCATGAACATCCGAAATGTTTCCGGTTTCTTTGATAACTGCATGAACCTGCACTTCGCCTGTTCTTGCAATACCTTTGCGTTGCAGCGTGTTGCTCAATGTGTCGCGCAGGTAATAAACCAATGCCTTGTCGCCACCCGGAAACTCGGGATATTGCTCTGCCGATTCACATTGCAACTTGAATAATTGCGCGCTTGCCGAAACAGAAAGAAATGCGATGAGGAGTAATAAGATTTGTTTCATAAAGTATGATGTGCCTGAAAAATTTGCCGTTCAGAATAGATTAAAGAGAAATAGTTTAATTCAGAATTTGCGCTCAAAAATAACAGAACCTATGAAAGCCTCACGGGGATTTATTAAAACCGAAGTTTCTTCTTTTATAGCCTCAATTTCCACCGACTTGGCTGCTCGCATTCTTTCGTTGTGTAAAATTTCCTCCGATGTAAGTTCGCGCTCATAAACCGCTTCACCCGAAGCGCCTTCTTCAAAAGGAACATTGCGCCTTACTTCATGAACGATAATATCCCGCTTTGCCAAAGGTCTTTGCTTTGGTGTTTTTGCTTTTTGCGGAGGCGAAGTTTGCTGCATTGCTTTTTCGGCTTCCTGCTGCATTTTTTCTATGGCTTCATCCAACCAACTTTTGGGTTTGGGTTGATTAGGAACATTGACACGCTTAGGCTTTGCAGGTTTCGCCTGCTCATCATTCACTTTTTTATAGGCGGAATAGATGAAGTAACCAATGCCCAACACTATGTACACAATGACTTTAAACTCCATGCTACGAATCTATGGAAAGTTTTAACTTTTTGGGGATAAAATAAACACAGGCGTGGGCGGATGTATGGTGATTCGCATTAACAATGAAACATCTGAACACTACTGCACACAAAAGTCGCGCATAAAATCGTTGGCAAGCGCCACGCCCATGCCTGCGCTGATGCGCAAGTCTTCGCAACCTCCGGCATTGTTGTTTTGCAACACTTTGGCTATACCGCGATTGAACAAGGCATTGCCATTATCAGGTGTGATAGCCAACACACGACTGTAATCAGTAATGGCATCGCTGTAGTAGCCGTACAACACTTTGATATTTGCTAAGGCAATAATCGCCCTTACATCCGAAGGATCTTTTTCTATTGCTTTCTTAAAATCGTTGGAGGCTTCGGTGTAGTTGCCCAACATTTTCTTAGTGATGCCCCTGTCGAACATTGCACCGGAGTATGTAGAATCAATATTCAGCACTTTGGAAAAATCTCTTTCGGCTCCGGCAGCATCTCCGGCTTGTTTGCGCAGAATTGCACGATTGAAAAATGCGTAAGAGCAAGTGGTATTCAATTTTATAGCTCTGTTCAGGTCGGCAAGCGCATCTTCATTATTACCCATTCTTCTCAATACCAAACTGCGGTTGATATAGTTAATGTCAATATCGGGAAAATCTATTGTGGCTTGGGAAAGGAGCGATAACGCAGCGTCATTGTTACCGCTTTCGCTTAATGCAAGCGCTTTAAGATTGATTGCCAGCACAGAGCGTGGCGAGCGTGCCAATGCCTCATCTGCATGTTTAATAGACAGTTCATAATCGCCCGCTTTTAATTCCACCATTGCTTTTTTAAGCAACAGGCTCACGTTGTTTGGCGATGAATTGATTAAAGTATTGATGTCGCTAATCGCGCCTGCGTGGTCCTGGGCATAAGTTTTAATGTCGGCATTAGATTCAATAAAGCATTTGTTGAGCGGCTCCAATTGCAGCGCAGTATTGATGTCATTCTTCGCACCGTCAAAATCGGTTAAAAGCACTCTTGCCCTTGCGCGTTCATCATAAAACATTGCGGCATTCGGACTTAAAGAAATAGCCGCATTGTAATCATCCAAAGCCTCTTTGGTTCTGCCCATCATAGAATAAACCCGTGCGCGCTTCATATAACTTTCGGCAAAAGACGGGTCGGTTTCTATTGCCTGACGGTATTCTACCAACGACCTGTCCACATTGCCCATGTGCAGCATGTTATCGCCCGACTGAATATATTTTATGGCTAAATCGCGCAGGCTTTGGTTTTGTGCAACGATACAAGTTGATGTAAACAGGAAAACAAAAAAAGTGAAGTGTTGAATTATACGAGCCATACCTGAAAATTTTATGCTGATAAAGATAGGTTTTAGTTGTGTGTTGCAGTTCCATAAATTAAAAAAGAAACATTTTTTTAATTTAAATGGATTGCAAAGCCTGATACACCGCAGCCACATACACTCCGGCTGTTTCGGTGCGCAGAATAGAATTGCCCAAGGTTACAGGCTTAAAACTATTTTGTTTGGCGGCTTCTATTTCTTCATTTGTAAAATCACCTTCGGGACCAATTACACAAACTAATTCTTTCTCTGTTTTAATGTGATTTCTGATGTGCGAAGAATTTGTTTCGCACCATGCTATGCAACGGATTTCGGGTAATGATGTTTGTAAAAATTCAGCAAATGTTTGTGTTGCATGAATTGTCGGCAAATGATATTGTTTGCTCTGCTTGCAAGCCGAAATTATCAACTTCTCCAAGCGTTCTGTTTTTAACTCTTTTCTTTCGCTGTGCTTGCATATTATGGGCGAAATGGTTTTCACGCCAATCTCAACAGCCTTTTCTACAAACCACTCCAAACGTTCGGTATGTTTTGTAGGCGCAATGGCAATATGCAAACCACTGCTTCGCTCCTGATGTACTAAAAGCGTTTGAACATTTACAGAAACCTGCTTTTTACCTGCTTCAACAATTATGCCTTCATAAAGATTTCCTTTTCCGTCAAACAGATGAATAACATCATCGCGCTTCATGCGCAAAACGTGCGTGGCATGATGCGATTCTGTTTCATCCAACACCAGCAGTGAATGTTCGTGTGCATCGGAAGCAAAAAAAGTATTCATTGTTTAATGGTCAATTGTCAATCCGTAAATAGTAAATCTTTATCAGCTTCTTCTTAGCAATTCAACAATAAGTTTGGTGAGTTTCGGCTCGGCTTCTTTGGCTTTCTGCAACACAAAATCGTGTGTAACTCTGTCGGCTTTTTCGGGCGGGTAGCCCATGTCGCTGATTACCGAAATGGCAAACACTTCCATACCTGCATGGCGCGCCACCACTACTTCGGGCGTGGTACTCATGCCCACCGCATCGCCACCAAGCAAGTGATACATCCTGTATTCGGCAGGTGTTTCAAACGCAGGTCCCATCACGCCTACATACACTCCCGTGTGGCAACGGATGTCATTTTCGAGCGCAATTTCCAATGCCTTATTGATAAGCTCTTTGTTATACGCATCGTTCATATTCGGAAAACGCACTCCTAATGTTTCTTCGTTTTTGCCGCGCAAAGGATGTTCGGGCTGCATATAAATATGGTCGCGCAGAATCATCAAATCGCCCACTTCAAATTCCTCATTCATGCCGCCCGAAGCGTTGGAAATAAACAAGTGCGAAACACCCAAAGCCTTCATCACGCGAATCGGAAAAACGACTTCCTGCATGGTGTAGCCTTCGTAGTAATGCAGCCTGCCGCTCATAGCAACAACGTTCTTACCGCCTAAATCGCCAAAAATCAACGCGCCTGTGTGTCCAAGCACGGTAGAAACAGGAAAATTCGGAATGTCGCTGTAAGGCAACTGCACATGAATGTTTATCTCTTTTGTAAGGTTGCCTAAGCCCGAACCGAGTATGATTCCGTTGGGATAATCTTTATTGATTCTCTTTTTGATGAATGAAGCTGTGGCTTCAATTTTTTCTAATAAATGTTCCATTTTATACTATGATTTTTTTAGCCCACAAAGGGAATAAGATTTCATTATTTCAATTTTCAAATCAAGAGGTTTCTGTATTCTTTTGTATGGTTGCGTGAATGAAGGTGCGAATATCTGTAGTTAATCGAATGTTATCGTCAAAAAGAAAATGGTGGCGCACGGGCTGAACAAAAACAGGAATTTTATTTTCCGTAAACCAATCTTTGTGCGGCAATAGGCGCACAGCATCTTTTTCTGTAGTAACGAGGCGCGTCTTTTCGGGCAGGTGCGCAAGCATCTCTTTTATACTTTCCAAATCAAGAATGTCGAAAGAATGATGGTCGCGAAACTTCTTATCAAACACTTGCACGCCTTTGCTTTCAATAAAACTTTTCAGCGGTGCGGGATTGGCAATTCCTGTAAACAACAACACATTCGCGATTGCTTCGGGCTGAACTTCAACAGGGAAAAGCGGATTCAGCTTGCCATACTCCAAACTGGCAAAATAGATGCGCTGATAACTATATGGTTTTATTTCGGCTTCTATTTTATTCTTTTCATCCTGCGAAAGATTGGCGGGGCATTTGGTAACAATAATCAAATCGGCACGATGGTAATTGCGCTTATCTTCTCTAAGCCAACCGAATGGAAAAATCTTATCGCGGGTAAACAGATTTTCGTAGTCAGTGGTCAAAATCATTAAGCCCGTTTTGATAGCGCGGTGCTGAAATACATCATCCAAAATAATGACTTCCGTTTCGGGATGTAGCTGCAACAACATCGGCACACCAACCACTCTGTCTTCACTCAAACAAACAGGCACTTCGGGGAATTTCCACTTAAACAGCAAAGGCTCATCGCCCGCTTCCTTTACGGTAAGATTGTTTTCAACCGCAAGAAATCCATTCGTTTTTCTGCCATAGCCGCGACTTAATACCGCCATGCGAAACTCCTGACGAAAGTTTGCCAGCAACCACTCCACCAATGGCGACTTGCCCGTGCCGCCCATAGAAAGATTGCCGATGCCAATAACAGGCAGGTTGAAACCCACGCTCTTGGCATACTTTTTATCAAAAAACCAATTGCGGATTTCGGTAATGCAATAGAAAACGAACGCAACAGGTGCAAGAAATATGTTTTGAATTTTCAGGCTGATGATGTTTCGGGCAAACGTAAAGGAAATTTTATTGACCATTTACAGATTGATAATTTATTGACTATTTACGGATTTACTATTTACAGACTGATAAATGGTCAATCCGTAAATCTGTAAATAGTCAATACTACAATCATTTATTGCGAATCTCACTTCAATAAAATTACTTTGCGCCCCGATGAAAAAGAACAAGTTATCGTTTCAGTTTATTGCTATTGCATTATTGACAGTGCAATTCGGTTTTGCCCAGAATCCGCAAGACAGCAAGTCGCAATCAGATTCTTTGGCAAAGGCTGCTTACCAAAAACGCATTGCAAATCTTGAGGCGAAAGGCATCAGCGATGCAAATGAAACTGTCCATGCAGCCAAAGCAAATGCGCTTGGAACAAAGGAAATTTCCTTTCACAGTTTTCCTAAAAATGAACTGCCCGATTTTAGTGAACTCAAAAACTTAGAATCGTTTTCATGCACGCGATGCACTAACCTGAACCTTGAAAAACTCTTTGAGCAACTTTCAAAATTCCCGAAACTAAAGAGTGTTGCGTTAGTAAGTTGCAACATCAAAGCGCTGCCTGCAAGCATTGAAAAACTAAAGGCAGTTGAGTTGCTGAATTTGAAAGACAATAACTTTTCTACCCTGCCCGAATCTTTTTCGGAGTTAAAGAGCCTGCGCCATCTGAGCCTTGAACATTGCGGTTATTTATATGATGAAGTTGTGTGGGAGCGTTTGGCAAAAATGAATGTTGAATCCCTCAACTTTTCCGCTTCTGTAATTACTGACATCAACGAAAAAATCGGAAATGTTGCATCATTAAAACACATCAATTTTGCATTGAATGACATTCGCGTTTTGCCAAACTCATTCGGCAAACTCACGGCTTTACGTTCGCTTGTTTTTGCCGAAAATCATCAGCTCAATTTATCGAATATTTTTCAAACGATTGCACTGCTTCCTTCGTTTGAATCGTTAAACTTAAATGAGTGTTTGTTAGAAAATTTGCCTGCTGAGATTGGCACACCTAAGTCGTTAAAACGACTTTACTTGAAAGGCAACCGCATCAAAGATTTGCCTGCTACCATTGGTGCATTGCAAAACTTAGACACCTTAGACATCGGCAGTCTGGAATTAGGCTCGCGCAGCAATGCGCTCACCTCGCTTCCGGCATCCTTCGGCAGCTTAAAACAGTTGAAATATCTCAATCTTTTCGGCAATCAACTAAGTGCGTTGCCCGTTGGTTTCAGCAATTTATCGCAGTTGGAATATCTCAATCTTTCGCTCAATAAATTCAGTGCCGTTCCGATTGATGTGTTTGCAATTAAGGGTTTAAAAACGCTGCATTTTTCAAACAATGAAGTTGGCGTTTTGCCTGTGGAAATCGGCAACCTCACTAACTTGCAGGAACTTTATTTGGACGGAAATTTCTTCAACACGCCCGACAAAAAAATCAAAACCCTGCCGAACACTTTATTCAATTTAACCGCGCTCAAAACACTTTCTCTGCGCGACAATGTGATTGAACTTTTGCCCGAAAATATCAATCAACTTGAAAAGCTGAACCGTTTAGACCTTCGTAATAATTTGCTGCAATCGCTGCCCAATATTTCGCAACTGAAAAATCTCAAAACGCTGAATCTGAAAGCAAACGAACTTCAACAGTTGCCCAAAGATATGGAACAACTTACTGCGCTTGCCGATTTGGATGTTTCCATGAATTACAAAACTAATCTGCCTTTTTTGTTGGAGCAACTAAAGCAAATTAAGCAACTGAAATTTTTGGATGTAAGCTACAACAAAGCAACACCTAATCAGGTTGAAGATTTGAAAGCTGCTTTGCCGAATACAAAGGTGGTGGCGTTGGGGAAATAGCATCTTTAACGCACGCTAATTTTTTTTCACACAGAGTTTACAGAGAACACGGAGAATTTGCTTGCGCAAATTTATACTTCTCGCAGAGGCGCAGAGAACTTCTTCATCATTAACCATTCATCATTATGAATTTTTCTCTCACAACTCATCACTTAATTACCTAATCAACGTAACACTCCCCTTGTAATTCCTTGCAGTTTTGTTGAGGAAC
>CAZSEG010000101.1:0-12184 GCA_964605875.1 uncultured Chitinophagaceae bacterium | reverse complement strand
CACAAGGTAAATGGGATGCCGTAAATGCCCGTGGAACTTGGCATGCTTTGCGCACATTGTAGGTTTCACTTCGCGGCAGCGGTAAAAAATGCTATGCTCTTCGGAATTTGCAATCCGAAGAGGAAGCAGAAAATATTCATTAAAAGGTAATGGTGCCAAAAGTGGTTGGTATTTTTTGTATTTTAAAGTTGATTTTTGGGGAGTAAATCTGAAGAGGAAGTAAGCTCTGGTGGAGACCAACTTATCAGCAATAGGGTTTACCGATAAACAGTAATGGGGAGAGTTTACGGACTCTCCTTTTTCATTACATTTGCCTCGTTTTGAAAAATATTCTTGCCTTATTGTTAGCATTCACCATTGGCTCCCCTTCCCGAAACATCAAGCCTCTTTCTGCCCTTGATGATATTGCCCGACTTCGCGCAAATATCCGATGATGTGCGTGATGACAGTTTTGATTTTTTCTTCGGGCATAAAAAGGAAGTGATGCGCCCGTAATTCACTGATAACATACTGCTTTAAATCTTCCTCGGTTACTAAGTTGCCGAGGCTGTCGTTCCATTTAAAAATGAAGGTGTCTAAGATTAAATAGGCTTCGTGTTCGGCAATGGGAAAGTCAATGTACTTATATACATATTTCACCGTGTCGTAATACTCCGGCTTACCCGTTTTTGGCGGAATCCATTTATCGAGAACTGAACCCATGCTGCTAAAATAACATCTTGTTGCGGTTAAGGCAAATTATGTAATTATCAATGGTGAATGATAAATGTTTAATGACCATTTACCATTGATAATTAACCATTATTACATCGCTGGCAATCCCAGCATAGCGCGTGTTTCGGCAATTGTTGCAGGCTCTCTGCCCAACATTCTTGTAAGGTTGGCAGCGGCTTCAACTAATTCGCCATTGCTTTTTGCCATTTCACCATTTGGTAAATAAAAATTGTCTTCTAAACCAACGCGGAAATTGCCATCCATGCTCAAAGCCACAGCAGCCATTGCCCATTGCTTGCGGCTGATGGTGATTACCTGCCAGTGCGTACCAGCGGGAACGCTGGCAATCTGGTGCATCAGGTTTTGTGTGGTAGCAGGAATGCCACCCAACACACCCATCACAAAACTCATGATGTATGGCTTTTGCAGCAAGCCCATGTCAATAAAAGGATTGGCATTGTTGATGTGTCCGTTGTCGAAAACTTCCATTTCGGGAATTGTACCCGCTGCTTTCATTTTTTCTAAAAAAAATTGTATGTCGCTGAACGGATTTTGAAAAACAAAATCGTGATAAAATTGCTTCGCCTTTGGCGAATAAATTCCGTAATTCATGCTACCCATGTTCAGCGCAGCCATTTCGGGTTTCAGCGCGGTTACATGATGAATTCTTTCTTCGCGCGAAATGCCGACTGCGCCTGTTGAATAATTGATGATGGCATTAGGCACACGCTTGCGCACCTCCTCTCCTATTCTTCTGTAAGTTTCAATATCATAGGCAGGCAAGCCGTCATCTTTTCTTGCGTGAATGTGCAAAATACTCGCACCTGCATTGGTTGCGCGTAATGCTTCTTCGGCAATTTCTTCGGGTGTATATGGAATGTATGGACACTGACTTCTGTTTGCCAAAACACCTGTCAATGCTGCGGTGATAACTGTTTTTTTATTCATTGCTCATTAAAATTTGAAGATTTGAAAATTTGGTGATTTGAAGATGAGAATACAATTTGAAAATGAGGAAATGTGCTGATATACTAATGTGTTTAATGTGCTAATTGTGTTGTATTCCATCTTCAAATCTCCTCATTTCCAGTTTGGTTTTCTCTTTTCTCTGAATGCCGTTAAGCCTTCAATGGCATTTTCGGTTTGCAGCAATTCGCCCAATATTTGTTTCATGGCAAGATGTTCTTCGGGGGAAGCACTCTTCTTAATTTTTTCATAAGCTGCAATGCCCATACGCATGGCAGTGGGTGAATTTTCTTTCAGTTCGCTCAACAGTTTATTGAGTTCATTATCCATTTCGCCCTGCGGCACAACCTTAGTTACCAAGCCCAATTGCGCGGCTTCTTCCACAGGCAGATTGTAGCCGCGCACACACCAGTCCAACACTTTGCGCGCAGGCATCACTTCCATCAATGCTGCCATTACTTGGAAAGGATACAAGCCGCGCTTAACTTCAGGCAAGCCGAATTTCAAGCCCTGATTTGCCAGCACAAAACGCACTCCGCACAATAACAAAAAACCGCCTGCGTAAACATCGCCTTCTACTTTTGCAATGCTTGGTTTGTGCAGCGAAGTAAAAATTTCTCCTATCACAATATCGCGCTCAGGCTTTGGTATGGTTGAAACGGAATCCTGTTCGTTGCCTGCAAATGCCTTTAAATCTGCGCCTGCGCAAAACACATTTCCTTCCGATTGCAACACCACCATCCAAATATTTTCAGCGTGTTGTGCGAATGCAAAAGCAAAAGCTAATTCATTCAGCAACTGCGGACTCAAAGCGTTTTTACGCGCAGGATTGTTGAGCGTAACGTAAAGTACATTGGCAGCCTCTTCTACTTTCAAAAAAGCAAATGTTTCGGAATGTAATTGTCGGGTTTGCGCTTGCGAGTAATACATGTTTTAAATATTGAAGCAAACCTATTTATCTTTCATCAAATACAAAATGGTTCGACTTCGCTCATGACGGTAAGCTGTAGGCAGTAAGTAGTAATCCGTGTAATCCTTTAATCTGCGTAATCATCACTTGTGTAAGAAGTGTAGTATTACTAAAAGTGTTGTTGTGAATAAGTGGATGTAAACAAAGCCACATAATTTACCTTTGAACTGATGAGCGATTGTGTTGCTTCCTTTCTGCAGTTTATTGAATTTGAAAAAAGATATTCAAAGCATACGCTGTTGGCGTATTCAAATGATATTGCACAGTTTCAGGTTTTTATTCAGCAATATGATTTGAAAATAACAGAGGTGAAACATACGCAGGTGCGCAACTGGATAGTGTCGCTGATGCAGGATAAAACCACTGCGCGAAGCATCAACCGAAAACTTTCTTCGCTTAAATCTTTCTATAAATTTCTTTTGCGCAAGGGTGAAATTACGGTTAATCCGATGGCAAAAGTTACGAACCCAAAAATTTCAAAACGCCTTCCTGTTTTTGTTGAAAAACAAAACATTGAGCAGTTGCTAAAGCATATCAAATTTGAAGAAGGTTTTTGGGGTGAAAGAGATAAGCTGATAATTGAAATGCTGTATGCCACCGGAATGCGCAGAAGCGAACTTTCGGGTTTGAAAATTACGGATATAGATTCGTGGAACAGCCAGATAAAAGTGTTGGGCAAGGGCAATAAAGAAAGGTTGCTGCCTGTTCATCCGCAATTGCTTAAAATTATTCAGACTTTTATTATCAGCAGAGATGAGTCTTTCCCTGAATTATCACACACACATCTTTTAGTTGGTAAAAAAGGACTGCCGATAAAGGATGGGGAAATTTATGCAGTGGTAAAAAAGTATCTCTCAACAGTAACTACATTAGAAAAGAAAAGCCCTCACATTTTGCGACATACTTTTGCCACGCACATTTTAAATGAAGGCGCGGAAATAAATGCCGTAAAAGAATTGTTAGGTCATGCAAGCCTTGCTGCAACTCAGGTTTACACGCATAACACAACCGAAAAGCTGAAGAAAATCCACAAACAGGCACATCCACGCGGATGATGTTTGTAACATTCGCATAAAAATTTCGTTAAAGTGTTGTAACATTCAACTTCGATGCCTACATTAGTGCTGTAAGACGGAAGGAGGAAGTAATTTTTTCATCATTAAATCCTTATTAGTTTATGAACGTAGTAATTCATCCGGTAAACTTAGATGCCTCAAATCAACTTGTTGATTTTGTAGGAAAAAAGCTTAGCAAACTCGAAACATTTTTCGACAAAATTGTGGAAGCGGAAGTGTTCCTGAAAGTAGGAACCAAGCAGAACATTAAAGACAAAATTGTGGAGGTAAAATTGTCGGTTCCCGGCAAAACACTGTTTGTTACCGAAACAGGAAAATCATTTGAAGAAAGCACAGACATCGCGGTGGATGTGATTTCAAGACAATTAAAAAAACACAAAGGAAAATTGTTAGAAAAACAACATTGAGGGATGCACTATCCCTCGCCAAATTGCAAAAGCCCGAAACTGTTTCCAGCTTCGGGCTTTTGTTTTATACATGGTTAGAAATTACTTACCCGCAAAAGAATCTTCAAGATGCTTAATCCACAATGAAAAAGCATCACCGGCTTTTGAATCAATGTTTGATTTTATGGCTGCATCTATTGCCAATATTTCATCAGTGTTTTTACTGCAGAATATTTTACAGGTTAATGTAGTATCCGGTGTTATTGAATCTGCAAAACTGCGGCTTATCAATGTCATTGCAGCACCTGTTGCCAAGTCATTTTCGAAGTTTAAAGATTTGTCAAATATTACTTGTAAATAATCTTCGCTGCAACCGCCAACGTAAGCAATGGCAATGCCCAAGCCGCGCCATAAATCGTTTTGTTTATTTGCAGAAAAGGAATCAATCGTGCTTTTCGCAATATCAATATCTCCTTTTGAGCTATACCATATACTTCTGCCTAAACCTTGATGGTATGCCGATAAAATATTTGCATTTTCTGTTTCAATTGTTTGCTGATTGACAATACTTTTTCTCCTTCGGAAAATACCTTCGTAGTAACCGTAGCCGTCTAAAACACGATAGCGCAGCATAGACTCTAATTCATTTAAAAATGATTCGGGGTTTAGTTGTTCCTGTGCCAAAGCCCAACCCAAGCCAACGTGAATTTGAATAGCATGGTTTGCTCCGATTTCTCTTAACAGATACCACCAAAACCCAAGTTTACCATCGCGTTTTAAATCTCTTTCTGCAAGATTCATGGCAGCCGCTTCGTAAGCAATTGAACGAAATTCTACATCAAAAGAATTTAGATAGGCAGCTATTTCTGAAATAGAGAGTTCATACAAATCCTTTTCCTGTACTCCTCTGAAAACAGATTGGATGTTTTCCATTTTTTGCGCGGTAATATTTTCTGTATTCATGTTTGAATTGTATTAAAAACAAAAGCCACCGCTTTGGACGATGGCTTTCAAAAGTGAAATAAAAATTATGCTATAACTAACTTTTTGTAGAACCACAGCACATCAATATCGCGCTTCACGGCTTCGCTTGGTTCAATCGCTTCTTTATCGATAACTTCGGGCAGGTTCAATTTATTTTCCGCATCTAAAATCATGGTGTATGGATTCACTTTCAAATCAGGCGCAGTGCCTTTCACCTGCGTACTCACACGCCTGAACATTTCCACCGCAACCTGCTCCAGAATTTCCATATTCTTTGCAACTTGTTCTATCAGCTTATCGCCTTCATACTGCTTGGGAATGCCGGTTTGAAAGTCGAGCATATAACTTAAATCAACAGGGTCAATGAATTTATTGCTGAAAATTTCGGTATCATAAGGCTTCCAGTCTGAAAATAATTGCTGCACCTGCTCATGCAATTTTCTGAATCTTTTACCAAGACTATCGGGCGCAACAAACAGTTTTTTCAGCATCTGCAAATCGGTGAAAGCCTTGTTGGTAAACATCAGCGAAGGCACAGCCCAATAGATTGCCCAATCCCACAGGATTTTTGCCGTCATAATTTGCGTGTTGCCCATCAGCAAATATTTATCCTGGTAAATCGGAATCCAACTATCCACCAAAGCCAAGTGCGTTTGCTCGTAAATTTCGGCACGGAAGGTTACATCCTCGCCATCCAGTTCGCGCAAAATCAAATCGCTCAACCACGTATTGTTCATGGCAATAAAATCCGTGCCGGGCGAATAGAACGGATCAAGAAATGCGCCCGCTTCGCCCGTAACGCCCCAACGCTGATTGCCGTCATACAACCGTCCGCTGTGGTGCGCGTAGTGGCGCAGGATTTTAAAATCTATTTTGTTGGGTGTTTCGGGTTCAAGTTTTTCATAAATAAGCGGCTCGTTTTCTTTCAGCCAGTTCAGGGAATTTTCGTAAGTGTTGAAAGTTTCAAACGGATGCACCGCAGGGTCGGCTACAATGCCGATGCTTGTGTTTTTTGACCCCAACGGAATCACCCAAACCCAATAACCTTTGTCTAAAAAGTGAACGGTGGAAAGATAGCGCAGCTTTACTTCGGGATAGTTTTTCCACGTTTCGTTATCGCTCCAGTCGGTAATGTCAATCACGCCTTTCAAACGCCACCAAACTGCGTTGCAGTGATGCTCCATCGGCTTTTCAAATCCAAGTTTGCGCTTTAAGAAACTTCCTCTTCCGCTTGCATCTGCCACCCAACGGCAGGTTGCTTTAACTTCTTTGCCTTCGTGCATATAAGTAAGCGTGTGAAAATCTTTCCCGAACTCCACATCTTTTGCTGCGGCATCGAGCAAAAATTCCGTGCCCATGCTGCGGGTTCTTTCGGCAAGATGATTTTCGAGCGTACCTCTGTCTAATTGGTGGCTTGGCGTATAGAGCCACTTGCGCGGACCCAATTCCACGCGCGATGCGATATTTTCTTTCGTATTGTTTTTGAAGAAGAACCGCAAGCCGTATTTCGGCAGTTCGTGCTTTTCCAGATAATCTTTCAAGCCAATCACATTGCGCAGATAATGGCTGCCCAACTCAACGGTTGATTCGCCCACTTTGTGCGCTGCGATGGATGCCGCGCTTTTGCGCCTTTCAAGCACTAAGATTTTAAGTTCGGGCTTTGCTAATTTCAGTTGAATGGAAAGCGTAAGCCCCGCCAAACCTCCGCCCGGAATAATTACGTCATAATGTTGCATGATTCGATTGATGATTTATTGGTGATGATTTAATATTTTGGGTAGCAAGAGTAAGAATTTGTTATTGAATTTTAATTACAAATGACGAAGTTCAGCGAAGCGGATTATAGAGAGAAACATCTTGCTGTTGCGGGATTTTTCATGTACGTTTGCATTAAATAATTTCCCCTTTCAAGAGCCGATGGCAACACTTCCTCTACTCCACTCCCCGATAATATTCTTTCTCCTCTCTTATTTTTTTGCTCAAAAAAGGACGAAAGAAAACGGCATTTACCGCCAACACAATTGGCGCAACAATAAACAGCGCAAACAACAGGTAATATTTAAAAATTTTCAGCCACAACGCGCGGTTTTTCTTTTTCAGAATGAGGTTTGCCCATATTGAAAACAAACGCGGAGCGCGGGTTTCAACAATAATATAATCGGGGTAAACATTCACCGCGCCTTGCGCAATCAACTGTTGCTGCAAGCCTTCAAAATTTTCTTTCGGCAAAAATTCAGCAACCGTTTTTCCGAAAACGGAAGTGTTGCGAATATCGTCTTCCGAAATTCCGGGCTTGGGAAAGATGCCGAGCAATTTGTCCTTCTTACCCGTAAACATCCAATACATAATGGTGATGGCTGTGATTTGGTTTTGATGACGGTCGGCAAGTGCAATATTGCCTACCAATTTTGCGCCCGCTTCTTTCAATATTTTTTTCAGCCTTTCCTGCGAATGAAGCCACATATTTCTTGAACCGATGAGCGTTACCACATTTGCGCCTTTCAGAATATTCTGAACATTTGGATGTTGTATAATTGAGTTAGCGGGAATGCTCAGCGACAAATACCAAGGCTGATAAGCAAACACCACCAAATCATAAGTTTCTTCTTTCAATTGAAAAGGTTTCAGCGGAATGGTTTTTGCCAGAACGCTTTCGGGCATGGCATCAAAAAAGCTGTCGGCAGTCCAAGGGAAATGAAATTCATTTTCGGGCGAAATGTTGTGAACTTCAACTGATACTTCAAGCCGTTGAAACGGCTGAAGAAAACTTTCAACAACTTCCTTCAATTGCCCTGTTTGCGAATAATAAAGGACTAAAACTTTTTTGCTCATTTGTGGTTGCAATATGCAGTAAAGCGTTGAAATGTTTTAAAACTCACCAATGATATTTAATCGGATAAGTGAGTTTGCTTTAATCTACACTTTATTTCATCTTCGTTACTTACAAAAAAATATATGCAGATGCTAAAGCAAATTTCATTTACGTTTTTTCTATTCATTACAATCAATGCTGTTTCGCAAATCTATCCTACTCAAAAGGAATTAGAGATAGTAAAAGGCAGAAAATTATTGGTTATTCAATTATCGGCAGAAGGGATGAACGAAAGCTCAACCAAAGAAATTACCCGGCTTAACAAAGACATCGAAGACATTGTTTCTACGGCATGGAATTTTACAAAAGGAACTGCAACATTTATAAAACCCGAAGAAGCACCATCATTCTTATCTAAAAATAATGCACAAAATTTCTTTGTTATTGACTACGCAGTTTTTGAAATACTTTCAAAGCAACACACGCTTGGAAAATACAAGTCATCTGAAAATTATATTGCCAAGATGATGTTTTACAAAGGTGAATTGTATGAAAAAATTAAAACACTCAAGAAGCCAAGCGACTTTTTTCCTTTCACTGTTTACTTAGTGGATATGGCAGAACTGACACCCGATTACTCCACGTTGCGGGGCGTTATACTTGGCACTCAAGTGATGTTTATTGATGCATCAAAAGAAAAAATCAATTGGTTGGCTTACAGCAAAAAACAGACTATTCAAAACAGCCCTTTGGCAAAAACAAAGAAACTGTTAATTCCAAAAGAACAATTACCGGAAGATACAGAAGAGAGCGAAATTTCAAACATCTATACATACCCGCATCAGTTCGTTACTGATGATGAATACAGAAGCACCTTGCAGCAGCAATCATCGGATGCGTTGTATATGTATGGTATTGTAGTGCCGAACCCGACAACATCGCTTGAAAGCGGAAGTTATATGGTGGTTTATGTGCTGGCTGACTGCGCCACTAACAGAACACTTGCCTATACAAATCCATCGGGCATAGGCTATAAAAAAACAAAAGGAAAAGACAGCTATAACATTGCTGCGCTTCAAGACATTGTTGCAAAACTTAGTGCTTCAATTAAGTAATTTGCTTTGAAGAGAGTTCTATGAAATGCAACCATTTCGGGGCATAAAAAAAGCGGCTGTGTCAAACAACACAACCGCTTTTTTTTAATTTAATAAAGACTGATTTTATTTCTTTTTGCCTTTAGGTTTTGTTCCTGTTGTACCAAACAGATAAACGATTTTTGATGCGCCATCTGTGTTAGGAACGATACCGTATTCAGTGCCGGGTTGCAATCCGTCAGGTTTGATTTTGTAAACACCCGGTTCTACTTTTTCAAAGTTCAGCGTTGCTTGCTTATCCTGTACGCTTCTGCCGTAATCTTTTCTTACGTAAACTTCGCGTGTCTTTTTTACTACAAGAGCTTCATAAATAATGAAAACACCTTCCGGATCAACTTCCGCGTCTGAGGCTTTAAAAATGAGTGTAACGTTCGGGTCAACTCTCACGTCAGAAGCAGCTCCCGTTGCCTGAATGAACTCTACTTTTTTGTTCATTCCTCCGCCATAAGCGTTAGCCCACGGATTGCTGCCGCCTTTATCTCTCACAGAGGCAGTTTGTTTTTCGAGTTTGCCAAGCGAGCCGTCTGCATTCAAAATCATTGGCGTGTTTTTAAACTCGGGAATTTTCGGGGTTTGGGCAAAGCCAATGGTTGCGGTTGCAATTGTTGCTAAGAGCAATGTAAATTTTTTCATAATTCTGTTGTTTTTTAAATGTGTTACAAAAAAGAATAACTTAATTCAATATTGCAAGAGGCAAGTAAGAATTTTGTCATTTTTGTTGCAACAGACAGTAGTTTTTGCTCATGGTTTAACCTCAAAAAATCTTTTTCGTCAAGAAAGCTGCGCTGTCGCGCATAGTTTCAGCATCTCTCATCTCTTAATCAACTATGTTACTATCCCGCTTTTCGGGACAAGTTGCGGTTAATATCACCCGCATTATATCACAAACTGAATTTCCTGCATGGTAAACCGCAGTTCTTTTCCGTTGCTGTGAATAATCAGTTTGCCATCGCGGGCAATGCCTGCCACTTCACCTTTAAATGTTTGTTCGCCTCTTTTAAAATAAGCCGTTTGATTGTAGCGAAACAGTGCTTCAGTATAAGCCCTTTGCAAAAAATGAAAATTTCCTTTGCGCAATTGCAAATAGTATTTCTCTAAATAAACAGAGAGTTGCTGCAACACTTCCTGCACATTGATTTCGCGCCCGGTAAGCAGTTGCAGCGATGATGGATTCGGCAGCGATTCATCAAACACAGTTTGATTTACGTTAATACCGATTCCTGCAATAGAAGTAATTACTGAAGAGCCGCTGATGGAATTTTCAATCAGTATTCCGGCTATTTTATTTTTGCCCAAATAAATATCGTTGGGCCACTTCACTTTCACTTCATCTTCAAGATATATTTCGCATACCTCTTTTACTGCCAAACTTACTACCATATTCAGGTAGAAATGTTTTTCCGCTCCCAAAAAAACAGGGTAAAGAATGTAGCTGCACGTCAGGTTTTTGCCATTTTCCGTATGCCAAACATTGCCTTGCTGTCCGCGCCCTTTGGTTTGGTTGTGTGCAATGATAACCGTGCCTTCCAACGGCTTGGCTTCGGCAAGCATTTGTTTTGCATAATTGTTGGTAGAATCAGTTTCTTCCAATTCCACAATGTGTATTCCCGTAAATAATGGCGTTCCTCCCATTCTAAATGTATTGATTTTGTTACCTTCGCGCTTTGATTCATTAAAATAAAACGCTTGGCGAAACAAACTTTATTAACCACTGCGAAACTGCGCAAAATTATTGTAGAAGCTCTTTTAGAAAAAAAGGGACAAGAAGTTGTTACGTTGGATTTGCGTAAACTCAACGACCGCCCAACAGATTTTTTTATTATTGCACATGGTGATTCCAGCACGCAGGTGCGCGCTTTAGGCGAAGGTGTGCTGACGGAAACTGAGCAGCACGGAACGAAACCTTTTCAAAAAGAAGGCTCCAAAAATTCGGAGTGGATAATCTTAGATTTTTCTGATGTTATTGTGCATATCTTCCATCGCGAAAAGCGTGATTTCTACCAGTTGGACGATTTGTGGCATGATGCAAAACGAACACTTCACGAAGATTGATTTGAAGATGAGATGATTTGAAAATTTGAAGATAAAAAAAGGTAACACAAAGTGATGATTACGCAGATTAAAGGATTAAGGGATTGGGAGAGGCAGATGAGAGACGGCTGTTTTGTTCCCCTCTTGAGAGAGCCTGTCCCGAACTTGTTTCGGGAGGTTAGGGGTGTGTTATTAACGAACAACGATTAACGATTGCAGATTTTAGAAGTGATTTGAAAATGAAATACAGTCTCGTAACTCGCAACTCACAACCCGCAAACAATAAAATAAAGCAGTAGCCGTCATGGTTACACAAATCAGAAAAAGAATATCAAGTAATGGACAACAAGGAAAATAAAGACACTAAAGACACAAGCAATAACGAGAAAAAACCTAAACGCATTCCTCGCCCTAATCTGGATGAACCCAAGTTCAATTACCTGTGGGTGTATATTTTGCTGGGAGTTTTTATCCTGTTCTCGCTGAACATGAATTATTTCCAGACCCGTGTGGAAGAAACTTCGCAGCAGAAGTTGAAGGAAATGCTGGAGCAGAACGAAGTGCAAAAAATTGTAATCGTAAACAAGGAAGTTGCCGAAGTTTATCTGCGCGATACCACGCTTTCAAAAGACGCTTACAAAGATATTTCCAAAACAAAATTCGGCATGATAAACAGAGGTCCGCACTTCTTTTTATCGGTAGCTTCAAACGATGCCTTCGACAGGTTTCTTACAGAATTTTACAAGCAGAACCCTGAGCTTACTCCGGTTGATTTGCAGTTTCAAACCCGCAACGACTGGTTCCGTGATTTGCTCGGTTGGGTGTTGCCCGTACTTTTATTTATAGGTATCTGGTTGTTCATCATGCGCAGAGTGAGTGGCGGCATGGGCGGTCCGGGCGGGCAGATTTTCAACATCGGTCGCTCTAAAGCAGTACTGTTTGATAAGGACGAAAAAATCAATATCACCTTTGATGATGTAGCAGGATTAGATGAAGCAAAAGTAGAGGTGCAGGAGATTGTAGGCTTCCTGAAAAACCCGCAGAAATACACTTTGTTAGGCGGTAAAATTCCTAAAGGCGCATTATTGGTT